>JACPZN010000416.1 GCA_016195505.1 Nitrospirota bacterium
ACATTGAGATCCGCAAATCATACCAGCCAGACTTGACCGTGAAAGGAAACCCCGATGTACTCCTTCACGTGTTTGTCAATCTCATCACCAACGCCGTCCAGGCAATGGAGCACAGGGGAACCTTGACGCTGGAAACCGCCACGATCGACGGCGCGACGCAGGTCCGCGTCTCGGACACGGGCTGCGGCATTCCCCAAGAGTTATTCGGCCAGATCTTCCAACCATTTTTTACAACGAAGCCCCCCGGAAAAGGAACGGGATTGGGTCTGTACAATATCAAGAACGTGATCCATCACATGCATGGGACGATCGGAGTCGAAAGTCAGGTTGGCCGAGGCTCCACATTTACCATCACGTTTCCCTCTGCTAGCGCCCCGTGCGACGGGGGTCCAAGCCCATGAGTGGAACGCGCCCACCACCGCCATCAGGTACGCGCTGGGGGCTCAAAACCAAGCTGATCCTCTCGATGCTCTTCGTCGGGGTCGTCCCGCTCGTCGTCGGCCTCGGGATGGCATTCTGGCAAGGGTCGCAAGAAATCCGCGATGTCAGCGGAGAAAGCTTCAAGACGCTGGCGACCGAAGCGGCGCGCAAGGTCGATCTCCTCGTTACCGAAGAAGTGGCTCGCACCTCACGCATCGCCAATGATCCGATGATCATCCGTGAGCTGGAGCGTCGGCGCGATGCGCCGCTCGACCAGAATCCGAAGAACCTGCCCACTGCCCTCGCGGAACTGGAGCAACGCTGGACGGCGCGTGAGCCTGCCGCAGTCAAGGCCGTCACAGAAAATCCCGTGAGCGCGCTGCTCCGGGAATACTACACCGGCACCCATACAGCGCCGGATCAACTGATTCCGCAGGTCGTCCGCGCAGCCACGAAGATGCTGTTCCTGACCGATGCGCAAGGCGCGCTCGTCGCCTCCATATCGACGAAACCGAACTTTCGCCACCGGGAAACAGCTTGGTGGCAGGGCGCCTTCAACAAATCGACGGGCAAGCTCTACATTGAAGATGTCCATTTCGACCAGCAGGCGGAGGCCTATGTCTTCACCATCTCGCTCCCCGTCATGGACAGCCTACGGTACGAAGCCGTCGGCGTGCTTCACCGCGTGATCGATGCCAAAGAATTTTTTTCTCCCTCGACCCACGTGATCCGATTCGGAAAAACCGGCCACGTCATGTTGATCGACAGCCGCGGCATCGTCATGAGCTGCCCGATCCTGCCGACAGGCGTGTCGTTGTCCGATCGAAACCTCATCCCGCTCGTCACACCGCTGCACACCGGCTGGGTGGAAGCTCCCAGCGACGGCCATGGCGGACAATCCACTTCCATCATCGGTTTCGCGCCCTTGCCGGAAACAAGCCGTGCGACGAACGGCTCCCTCGAGAACGGGTCCTGGCACACGTTCGTCTGGCAATCGTCCGACGAGCTCTTCGCCCCGATTCAGCATCTCTTCACGTGGGTGACGGTGTTTGGAACCGTCGCCATCGCGTTACTGGCTTCTCTGGGCTACGTCGCCGCCAGCCGCATCGTGACCCCGGTTCGGCAACTCCAACAGGCCGCCCAGTCGATCGGGCGCGGTGACCTGCGGACACCTATTCAGATCCAAACGGGGGATGAGCTGGAAGATTTAGCCGATGAATTCAATCGCATGAACAAGCAGCTGGAAGCCGCCTTCGCAGGACTGACCGACCAGGTCAATCTGAAAACCCAGGAAGTCCAGATCCTCCAACAGTCCACGGATCAGATCTTAGATAGTGTCCCGACTCCTATTCTGCTGATAGACGGAAATGAAGTCGTGCGGTACATCAATCGGGCGGCGCGCGAATCCTTCAAGATCCAGCATGAGCCGACGGCGGCAGTGCCACTCTTCACCATGCTCCCTATAGACCCTGCCGCCCAGCACAAGCTCCGACAGGAATTTCATGCCAACGGAGACGGATCCTCCACGCAAGACAGTGTGCAACGTAGCGCGCCTCCCCGGGATCCGCTTGCTCCAACGGCGGAACAAGGATCGTCTCCCCGCCGTTCAGAACTACACATCGGACCGCACGTCTACCATTATCAATGGTTCCGTATGCTCCCCCGGCCAGGCGAAGAGAACCGCATCGGGCTGGTCCTCCGGGATACGACGGACGAGAGTCGGCTCCAAGACCAGCTGGTTCAAGCGGAAAAAACCGGCAGCCTCGGCGTGTTGACTGCGGGCATCGGACACGAACTCAATAACCCGTTGTTCGGTATCGTCGGGTTAGGCGAAGCGATTCAAGAAGAGCAGGACCTGCAACGTGTGAAGACCTATGCACGCGATATCGTGGCTCAAGGCCACCGCATGGCAACCATCATTCGAGACTTCACCGGCGTGACCAGCCGAGAGGTCTCAGACCAGCGGGTACCGGTCTATCTGGAACAAGAACTCGACCAGGCGCTGGCCACAGCACAGACAGCTGCCGATATGAAAGGCATTGCAGTCCAGAAAACCTATGCGGGAAATACGCCGGTGCTGGCACTCCCGGACCAGCTCAGGCAAGCCCTGACGAATCTCGTGGCCAACGCGGTCCAAGCCATGAAGGGCACCGGCACGCTCACTCTGACCACGGCCCTCGCAGACCACACCTTCACTGCGACGATCGCCGACACAGGTCCCGGCATCTCC
>JACPZN010000417.1 GCA_016195505.1 Nitrospirota bacterium
AATCGCGTTGGTGACTTTGTTTTTGAGCGCCAGTTGTTTCTCCAAAAACTCCGCCAGCCGGAACAGAATCTGATCGAGCGCCCCGCTGGCCTCGCCGGCCCGCACCATGTGCGCATAGATCGGAGAGAAGTCTTTCTTGTAGGTTTCCAGTACGGCGCTCAGCGCCTTTCCGCCACGAATCTGCTCTCGGATATCTGCAAGCAGCGCTTTGACCGATTTCTTTTCGGCCTGCTCCACCAAGACTCCGAGTGCCTCGACCAACGGAAGCCCGGCAACCAGCAGCGTTGCAAACTGTCTGGTCATCAAGGCGAGATCGTTTGAGGTGAGGGCCGATGAGCGGCCGATTGTGTGAGTGGCTCTGATGCGGCTTCCTTCCGGATGTCGAGCAGAGGTCTGTCCCTGCTCGACGACATCGGTCGGGAACACGCCGTCTTTGCGAAGCTTCAGTCGTGCAACCTTGACGTTTTCCGCGTCAACAATCCCGGTCGCAGGCCCACCGTCGTTCCGATAGCCTCGGTACTGATAGACGGGCATGGTCAGCAGACTCCAGCAGCACTACCGTGGGTGATTACGCAAACAACCGGCATCTTGCTAGACTTCGATCTCCTGCTGCGTGATCCGCATCACCTCTTCCAGCGTGGTATGGCCTTGAATGACACGTTGAGCACCTTCTTGTTTCAATGTCACCATGCCTTTGGCAATTGCTGCTTGCTTGATGGCCGTCGAATCCGCTTTGCTTCCAATGAGACGTCTGATTTCGTCATCGAGCACCATCAGTTCAAAAATGCCGGTGCGCCCCCGATAACCGGTCTGCGAACAGGCCGCACATCCCGCCCCCCGGTAGAGGGTGATGCTGTGGCCTGGCGCCAGATCTAGGCGACTCAACTCATCCGCACTGGGTTTGTAGGGTCGTTTGCAATCAGGGCAGATCTTCCTGAGCAGTCGTTGTGCCAGCACGGCGACGACTGAGGAAGCCACGAGAAAAGGCTCGATGCCCATATCGATCAGACGGGTGGCGGCGCTGGCGGCGTCGTTCGTGTGGAGCGTAGAAAACACCAAGTGTCCGGTGAGGGAAGCATGGATGGCGATCTCTGCCGTTTCGCGGTCACGAATTTCTCCGATCATGATGATGTCGGGATCTTGCCGGAGGATCGATCGCAATCCTGTGGCAAACGACAAATTGATTTTGGGATTCACCTGCATCTGCCCGACCCCGAGCAGTTGATATTCAACCGGATCCTCAACCGTAATGATGTTCTTATCCGGCGCATTGATGTGGCTCAGCGCGGCATAGAGGGTCGTGGTCTTGCCGCTTCCCGTCGGGCCTGTCACGAGAATGATGCCGTGCGCGAGTTGGATCAGTTGATGGATCGCCGAGAGCCGCTCTCCAGAGAAACCCATCTCCGACAAGTTCAGCAAACGATTCTCTTTTTCCAACAACCGCAGCACCACTCGCTCACCGTGAGACGTCGGCAAGACCGAGACACGGAGATCGATATCCTTGCCCGCAGTCCGAATGGCAAACCGGCCGTCCTGCGGCAGGCGCTTTTCGGCAATATTCAGGCCGGCCATGATTTTCAAACGCGCAATGATGCTGGCTTGTAAATGCTTCGGTGGCGTCAACACTGGGTAGAGCACTCCGTCGATCCGATACCGTACGACTAATCCACGCTCGAACGACTCGAAGTGGATATCGCTGGCCCGCTGCCGAACAGCTTGGAATAACACTGAGTTCACCAATCGAATAATCGGGGCTTCATCGGTCGCGTCCAACAAGTCCTGAGGCTCATCGAGCTCATGTGCGATCTGGTCAAGGCTCTCGCTTGCGGCGATATCCTCCATCACCTGTTCGGCTCCGGCCGGACTGGCAACCTCATCATACGTGCGGTTCAAACAGGCAAGCAGGGCGACGCCGGTGGTCAAGACCGGCTTAATGGGTTTGCCCAGCAGCAATCGGAGATCGTCGAGCGCGACAGTCTCCAGGGGGTCGGTCGACGCGACGAGAATGGCCCCTTCCTCATATCGCAGCGGCAACACCCGGTACCGCCGACAAAAGGCGATCGGCACCTTCTTAATCAGCTCGTGATCGACGTTGGCGGGGTCCAACTGCGGCATCCAGGGCAATTCAAACTGTTGCGCAAGCCCTTCCAGCAGTTCTTCCTCCCGCAATAGACGCAGATGCAGCAGGACTTCACCGAGTCGGCCTCCCTTTTCTCGTTGGTAGGCCAAGGCCTCCTCGAGTTTGGAGTCCAATAGATTGAATTTCTCTCCTAGGATGCGTCCCAGGAGGGGCCTACCGTAGCCCGATTCAGCCTGACTATTTTTTACGGTTTCAGACAATTTATCTTGGTCCCGATTGTATTTAGACGAGTCCATTCACTCGGCGTTGTTAAAGTTCCGAGGGGAAAACCACGCCCTGCTGGCGCATTCCGCCTGTCAAACATACTCTTCCTTCCAAGGACCTGGCAAGGAGAGTCTTCCCTTTCCCCCTCCTAAGAGGGTGGGGCACCGCATGTCACAAGTTAGCGTTTCTATGGCCTGAAGGCGGAATCTGTTAATGCAAGACCTTGACTCTTTTGATGAGGAAGACTTATCAGGAAGGCCGGGGTGGGACAGCTGGGAAAGTTCGGATTTGCGCAAACCTAGGTGATCAACGTTTCGGCCGGCGGGCATGAGCAGATCAATCCGCTCGATCTGCTCATGCCGCCTACGGCTACTACAGAGTCAGGATCAGTTCGGACATTGCACCACTTGCATAGGCACGCTGGCTCGAGCTGCAAACTCTTCAAGCTGACAGGGTCGGTACACATCATTCATGCGTTGGTGTTCTTGTTCACCCCATAGCGAATCACTGTATCTGGTGCCACAGGAGCCGGAAAGGTTGAAGGATTCTCAATACGGTCATCTGAACCAGCTTCAGTTGACGCAAGTGCGAGCTTGGTTCTGACGGCAGCTTCAACTTTTGCGTTATAGCTAGCAGGATTACTGATTCTCTCTGCATCGGTCGTACCTGCAAACAAGGCAAGGCTGTTCGGGAAATCCGTCACCCTTGTGCCATCGGCCTTTTCGGGTTTAATCAGCGGGCTGGGCATAAAATGACAGGATTTCCAGGTTGAGATCACCTGCAGGAGGGTCACCTGGTTCATATTCTTCAGGGCTTGAATGGTGGCATCCTGATTTATGGCCTGGGTGATGAACTTTCGAACATTCTCATCCGTTTCCATTGCAGCAATATCCACCTTGGCAAGATCAGACACCATACTGAGATACCGTGGTTCCCTCAGTAGGGCTCTGGCCGCTTGACGCCTGTCCACAAGATAGAGCGAAGAAATACTCGCGTCATTGTTATTGCCGGAAGCGACCAGCTAGGCGTAGCACTGATTTCACGGCTGTTCGAATCCTTGATGTCCAAGAACGCTTTGACCCCGCGAACCAAGGCATCGCCCAAGAAGATGCCAATGACTGCCGGGTTGCCTTCATTGACTTCAGTAGTAAAGTCAAGATTGGGTCGTAACGGAAATCCTTCTTCCAAGGTGCCACTGACCACCACGAGGACAAACTTGGTTCACCTACACTCTCTGGTAAAATCGTTGGTATGTAATTGCAGGTGTCTCTGGGCGACATGAGCAGGTAATGTCAGGGTCTTCGAGCCCTTCTCATCATCCCCAGTGACCGCAGTTTCAACATGACAGATGGTCAGTCTCTGGACTCCGTTGCGCTTGTCGTCGTCTCGATCCGCGATTGCCTCGGACGTGATTCCCACAAGGCACATGAACGAGATCAGTCCTCCGGCCAATGGTAAAAACCATTTGTAAGCCTGCATGGCACACCTCCTATGGGTTGGAATAAATGTGCCTCCGATCGATGATGCTGAGGGGGGGTGGGATGTAGGATTGTATACACGAACGCATTCTTTTGAGGGAACTACTTTGATAAACTAATGAACTATACGTATATTGAAGAACGGTGTTCGATGTAAATATTAGAATGAGGTTTATCGCCTATATAATTAATGTCAATAGATATTTTCATCTTGAATGAACCAGGGTTGAAAATTAAGTTCTGCTCTGGGCAGGATCAGGGGAAAACTAGAGAGAGGAGTGGAAGTAGATTGCAGACAAGTCACGCTCGCTCAAGGTCGCTCAGCGGAGTTCGTACGTGACCGTCGAACGTTGGTTGTTCCGAACCATGTCGAGCTTAACGACCCGCTCGTTCTTCAATTGCTGGAGCAAGCTCAACATCGTACTAGGATCGCGAATATCGACGCCATTGACCCGCTGCAGCACATCCCCTGCTTGAACACCTATCTTTTCGTAGAAACTGGTAGGAGCGATGTAGTCGATGCGGAAGCCGTTGACGGTTCCATTCACCATGTTCGGTACGGCTCTGGCTTGTGTCAGGAGCTTCGGCAGATCGCTCATGGCCGACTCAACTTCTCGGCGGTCGATTACCTTCCGAAGTGGAGCGCCAGGCGCTGGGGCTGCGGACGCAGTGGGAGCAACAGCAGGGAGAGCCGGATTTTCAGACAACCCCAGCTCCAGCAATTCCTCCAAGTTGCCCTGGCGAATAACAATTCCATTGCGGCGGATCTCAGTGACTTCTCCCAGGTCTGGAATCTGATCATGCAGACGGTACAAAGCCTGTTTCTTGGACGATAGTTCTTCAACAATCGCAAAAACACCATGTTGGTCGCCTAGCACCACCCCAATCAGCCGAAGCTTGGCGGCGACGCCCAACGAAGCCCGAACCGGATTTCCAGCAGCTGCATCTTGATGCGCCAGGCCTTGAGACGGAGGGGGAAGCAAAAAGAGACCACTGGAACGAACATCTTCCGCATCCTGAGTCGGCGAATATGAGACAGGAAGCGCAGATTCACTGCCGTCCGATCCCATTGGACGCTCCGGCACAAAATACAACGCTTCCGCGACGAACGCGTTAATGGAGTGGGCGATAAGAAATCCGCTCACCACCATACCGACGAGTAAGCCGACGCGCCGTACTTGCTGATGGGGAATCTGTGGCAATGAGATGGTCTCCGGCTCTGGACTAGGTTTTATAGTACCCGTTTAAGGTCCCTGGTCGCAACGGCCTTGTGCGCCAAATACGATTTGGCACGGTGGGTAGACAAAACGACTGAAGCAGGCAATAATCGGCTCCTCACAAAGGGAGATCCACGGGTGAAGAAAGCGCTCATCACGGGAATTACCGGCCAGGACGGATCCTATCTCGCTGAATTTCTCCTGGCAAAGGGATACGAGGTTTACGGCATTATCCGGCGCTCCAGCTCGTTCAACACGGGACGCATCGACCCCATCTACCAGGATCCCCATGTTCCAAATCCTCGGCTTCGTCTCATCTATGGGGACCTGAACGATGCCAGCTCGCTCAACCATACGATTCGTACCATTCAACCCGACGAGATCTACAATCTGGGAGCGCAAAGCCATGTGCGGGTCAGTTTCGATATCCCTGAGTATACTGGTGAAATAACGGGTTTGGGCACCATTCGTTTGCTTGAAGCTATTCGCGAGAGCGGCATTAAGCCGAAATTTTACCAGGCATCATCCAGCGAGATGTTCGGAAAAGTCCTCGAAGTTCCTCAACGTGAAACGACACCGTTCTACCCCCGAAGCCCGTATGGAGCTGCGAAGGTGTATGCCTACTGGATCACCGTCAATTACCGCGAAGCCTACGGTCTGTTTGCGTGCAACGGCATTCTCTTCAACCATGAGTCTCCTCGCCGAGGCGAAACCTTCGTGACGCGCAAGATCACGAAGGCTGCCGCCCGAATCAAGCTGGGGCTCCAATATGATCTGTACCTCGGAAATCTGGACGCCAAACGCGACTGGGGGTTTGCCGGCGACTACATCGAAGCGATGTGGATGATGTTGCAGGCCAAGACTCCAAACGATTATGTCATTGCCACCGGCGAAACGCATACCGTCAAGGAAATGCTCGAGCTTGCCTTCGACCGCCTGCAACTGGATTGGAGAAAACACGTCAAGATCGATTCAAAGTACTATCGCCCGACGGAGGTAGATCTCCTCATTGGCGATGCCAGCAAAGCGAAGAAAGAACTTGGCTGGCAGCCGAAGGTCCGCTTCGAAGAGCTGATCGTCATGATGGTCGACGCAGATCTGGCCGCAGAGAAAGAAAAGCTGGATGGTACCAGTAGGAGAGGCTAGAGTGACCAGCACCCAGGCGACCATGACCTCATTTTGGGAAAATCAGCGCGTTGTTGTCACCGGTGGAGCAGGATTCCTGGGGTCATTTGTCGTGGAACATTTGCGTGCTAAGGGTTGCCAGCAGATCGTCATTCCACGGAGCAAGGACTACGATCTGGTGCAGATGGACGCCGTGCAACAGCTGTATCGCGATGCGAAGCCGGACCTTGTGGTCCATCTGGCCGCGCGCGTCGGGGGCATCGGCGCAAACCAAGCCAATCCGGGACGGTTCTTCTACGACAATCTGATGATGGGCACTCAGTTGATCGAAGTCGGGCGCCAACGGGGGCTGAAGAAATTTGTGGCACTCGGGACGATCTGCGCGTATCCGAAGTTTGCTCCCATCCCCTTTAAGGAAGACGATATTTGGAACGGATATCCTGAAGAGACCAATGCGCCATACGGTCTGGCGAAGAAGATGATGCTGGTGCAGTCGCAGGCCTATCGGCAACAATACGGCTTCAATTCGATCGTCCTGTTTCCCGTGAATCTCTACGGGCCGCGTGACAACTTCGACCTCAAGACCTCACATGTCATTCCGGCGCTTATACGGAAATGCGTGACCGCGAAGGAAGCGGGGCACGCTTCTCTTATGTTATGGGGAGATGGATCTCCGACTCGAGAGTTTTTGTATGTCGAGGACGCCGCCCAAGGGATTCTTCTCGCGGCTGAACTGTACGAGGAAAGCGTTCCCGTCAACTTGGGAACGGGTGAAGAAATCACCATTCGAAATCTTGCCACGATGATCGCGGACGAGGTGGGATTCGCCGGCCAGATCGAGTGGGATACCACCAAGCCGAACGGCCAGCCCCGCCGATGTCTTGATGTGAGCCGGGCCAAGCAGCTCTTTGGATTCCAAGCCCGACATGGCTTGCGCGAGGGACTCAAAAAAACCATCCAATGGTTTCACCGGAATAACAAGTCCCTTAGAGAGGTCACTTTTTAGGCCTTGTATCCTATCGATAATTCCTCCTCCGGTGTTCTAAAGTGGACGCCTGGCATGCGCTGCTTGGCAGATTATTTTAGTGAGTCTAGTGTTTCCAGTTCAGATCACTCGCAGCCAACCAAGATTTCAATATAACGTATTGAAATAAATGAATTCTTGTATCTCCATTTTCTATCTCTCTTGAGCCTTGCTTCTAATGCTCCGGGGGCACAATTTCTGCTTTTATTTTGCGGGCCCCTCTGATCGTTGGCCTGGAGAAAACGATTTTATGACGCCAGAGCGGACGAGCGAGCCATCAGAAACTGTCATTTCCTCTGCAGAGCGTTATGAACGTGGTCTCGCGTTGAAAAACGCCGGATTGCACAAGGCGGCCATTGAACAATTCGAGATGGCCACAGCCGACCAAGCCCTTACCCTAAAGGCGTATGCCCAGATTGGCCTTTGCTTCAAATTAACCGGCCATTATGAGGAGGCCGTGGCAGCATTTCAAAAAGCACTCAAAGCCTCGACGGGGTCATCCAAAGAGACTGTTCAGATTCTTTATGTGTTGGGCCGCAGCCTCGAATCGTTGGGACGGGTGACAGAAACGCTGGAAGCTTATCGTTGGATCAGGCGAGAGGATCCGGGGTACCGAGATGTGGCCGACCGTATTGAGCAGCTGAGTTCTCGGCGCCCCGTTGTAGCTGGCAAGAAAAGTCACGCTGAAGAGTCCACCAGGGTTGGAGGAGTCCTCAAGTCCTGGTACGGTCTGCTCGGAAATTCTGAGTAATAGCTCAGTATACAAGTCTTCAAGCCATCGCCACCATCATTGAGCCAGTTCGAAAGAAGCAGATACTGCCGCTGAGTGTATAGCCACGCGCTGAGAGAATCCGTCGGGCATACGAAGGAGGCGTTCGTAGCTCATACTCAAACCCTCGTTGTCGTAAACAGACCAATCCTCGCCGACTCAGCCCATCCACAATCGTGAATACTTGATTCCATGTCAACTCTGGAAGACAGGCCAGAAGTTGCTCGAGCAGGATGTGTCGTCGTTCCTGTACTATTGCGAAAATTGTCACTTCCGCCTGAGTCATAATCGACATTGGCTATGATCTATTTGATAGTTTCGAGAGAGAGTCAAATTTTCGACAGCTTCTGTCTTGCTGAAATGAATCTGCCTTTGCGTAGCTCCAACGGCGTCACGTTCATGTAAAACTTCTGTTAACTGCGCCATCTCCCTGTGGTAGGCTCATGCCTCATCACGAGGAGGGAGCCATTATGGATTGCGTGCTGATTCGCCATGGCATTGCGGTTGAACCAGAGGAATGGGAGGGGTCGGAGGAAAATCGCCCCTTGACCGAAAAAGGGAAGAAGCGCGCCCGACAGGCTGCGACAGGTCTCGCAGCGATGAACTGCAAGCCGACCCACCTTTTCAGCAGCCCATTTGTCCGTGCTTACGACACGGCCAGGGTGGTTCGCATGGCCACCTGCCCATTCCTCAAGGTCGAGACACGCGATGAGCTAGCTGTCGGCTCTACGCCCGAGCGAATCATCACTCTCTTGCGCTCGCTTCCATCGGAATCAGTAGTGATGTGTGTGGGCCATGAACCGCTGCTTGGTGAACTGGCAGGCCTCTTGCTCTGCGGCAAATCGACTTCAAGTTTTTCCATGAAGAAGGCCGGGGCCGCGCTCATTCATCTGTCTGATGGCGTCAAGCCAGGGCAGGGACTACTTCGATGGTGGCTCCTACCGATGCAATTGCGCGCTTTGGGGAAGGGGAGGACAAAAGTTAAGGAAGCAGGCAGAAGTTCTTAGGCGGGTACACGCTCCTTTTCACCCGTCCGCTTGTGGTTCTGTAGAATGGGAAGAATGTGCCCTCGCAGTTCTTCTTGAATCTCTTCAGGTGATTTTCTGGCATCGACGACGTGAAAGCGAAATTCCTCGGCCATCTTGTCGAATTCTTCGATCAGCAGCGACTGGTACTTCTTGAAGCTGTCATACAGATCGGCTCCGAGCCTGAGATCCATCCCAGACTCCCAGTAGTTCATCCCGGTGGTTTCGATTACCCGAAGCGCCAATGTCTCCACGTCGATACGCAGGTAGCACACGAGGTCTGGTATCAGCGCAAACCCGAATACGTCGCGAATCCATTTCCGGTCTCCGCTCCGTACAAAATCCCGCGCGAAGGCCGTATAGATATAGCGATCCGCCAGCACGACGAACCCGGATCGGAGGGCGGGAATAATCTGGTGTTCAAGACGATCCGCGAAATCGGTCGCATAGAGCAGGCTAAGCGACCAGCGATCGAGAATGTTGCCGGCTTTCGCCATCTCGATCGCTTTGGACATGAGGTTCGACCTCGTCCATCCGGTTGTGAGCACGCCATAGCCCTGCACCTCCAGCCATTCCTGCAACATCTCGATGTGTGTCGACCGTCCGACGCCGTCGGTGCCCTCGATGGCGATCAGCTTCCCCTTCAAGTCACTCGGATTTAGGTACGTCAAACCGTCGCCAAAATAACGTACGTCGACCATAGGTACCTCGTCTGGGTTTATAGCCGTGGAGCGCCTCTTCCACCAGCGTCCGCATGTGTTCCTGTTGCGTTTCGATATCCTGGGTCGCATCCATCGTCAGCAGCCCGTACTCATCGACGATTTTTTCATACTCGGCCAGAATCTGCGTTTGGAACAATCTGAAACTCTCCGTCACGTCGGGGCTGAGATTCATGTCCATGCCGGCCTCGTAGTACTTGAACTGCCCACGAGTTCCCCGCAAGAGCCGCGAGATCGCCACTTCAATAGGCACCTTGTAATAGAAGGCCATGTCGGGTTTGACGGCGAAGGCGTAAAGTTTCCTTACCCATTCACGCGACACCCCGCGCACCACGTCACGCGCAAACGCCGTGTACATATACCGATCGGCCAAGACCAGCATGCCGGCTTTGAGAGGAGGAAGAATCTGGTGATACAACCGGCTGGCGAAGTCGGTCGCATGGAGCAGGCTGAATGTGGTCGGCGTGAGGCTCTTCGTTTTCTTCCCCCGCTTGGTGGTTTCTTTGACCAAGTCGGATGAATTCCACTCCGTGAAGAACACCTTGTGGCCTTTTGCTTCAAGCCACTTGTGCAACAGCAGCAACTGCGTGCTTTTCCCTGAACCGTCGATTCCTTCAACGATGATCAACTTCCCTGAATACGGGTGGGGTGCGGGTCTAGTTTCCTCCTGCTCGGTCATGACTTGTCAGCCTCCTGCATGACTTCCGAGAATCTGACTCGCCGGCGGAAGACTTGCTCAAACAAATCAGCCCGGTTCTTTGCCGCCCACAGTTCCATCTCTGCATCACCCGACACGACCGCCTCAATCGTTATCGTCTTGCCGCATGTCACATGCACCGTCTGCACCACGGAAAAATGCGTGCGATCGAGCCCGTCGGCAATCCGCAGCAACGCCGCTAAGATCTTCACCACTCCTTTCAGCCGATGCCCCAAACTGCCGAACCCTTCATGCTTGAAAGCCGGCATTGCCCTGCGATGGTAGCGTGCAACATTAGCCACCACTTCGATTTCGTCCGCCGTCAATCCTCCTAGGTCGCTATGCTTGATCAGGTAATAGGCGTGCTTGTGATGTTGTCTTGGATTGATAAGATAGCCGATATCGTGCAAGACGGCGGCGTACTCAAGCCAACAACGCTCTTGCTGCCCCAATCGATGTAACCGTTTAGTCTGGTCAAACAGGCGAAGTGCCAAGCCGGCCACATGCAGCGAATGCACTTCCGGGGCATGGCAGCGCCGGGCGAGCCCGATCACGTTCCGCCGACGCACATCGGGAATTTCATTCTCGGCTTTCAGGCCGTCGCGGTGCCGTTCGATAAAATCGTAGATGACGCCTTCTCGAATTGCCTTGTCGCAGAGCGTCATTTCCTCAAGGCCCGACAACTCCAGAAGACATCGAAGCACAATCGTGGCAGGTAGCAGCGTATCGGCCCGCTTGGGGTCCAGACCGGGAATCGCCAATCGTGCTTTCACAGACGACCTGGCCAACTCGGCCTCCAGAACCCGGATGTCTTTGAGCGTCACTGTGGCAAGATTGTGTTGTGGTATCGGACGCCGGGTCTGGCGCAGATGAATGATGTCGGCTATGTTGCCGGCCATACCGGATGTGGCCACCAGCGATTCGAACTTCTTGGGCCTGAATGATCCAAGCGCGGCCTTGAGTGGGTCTGTCACAGCCTCCTCAAGTGCGCGCATCATTTGGTTTGAGGGCGGTGTCTTCGACAGAAATTGATCGACCAGGCGGATGGCCCCCAGCTTGAGACTCTTGGCGTGGATCATGCCTCCCCGACTCCCTACGATCAGTTCCACCGATCCACCACCGACATCGACGACCATCGTCGGTCCATCCGGGAGTGCGATACTGTTTTTCACCCCAAGGAAAATCAGCCGGGCTTCCTCAACCCCGCTGATCACCCGTACCGTCAGCCCGGTCTGTTCCGCGATCAAGTCGACAAAATCGCCGCCATTCCGTGCTTCGCGTACTGCGCTGGTCGCCACCGCGACGATACGATCAAATCCCTTATTGCGAGCAAGCGTCACCAGCGTCTTAAGGACCTCCAGTGCGCGAGCGATGGCTTCATCAGAAAGCTGTCTGGTGGCAAAAGCTCCATTGCCCAGGCGGGTCATGTCCTTGAAACGGTCAAGGATTTTGTAGCTGGCATCCGGCAGGACCTCAGCCAGTACCATATGGATGGAATTGGTCCCGATATCGATGACGGCAAGCTTGGCCACGGCAAACGCCCTTAAAGTTGGGCTAACGCAGGAGCGATGGGACCTTAAAGAACGGGCAAGGGCCTGTCAAGGACGGGAATGTTAAATTAATGTTGCAGGCAAGGGTATGACGGCGGATGGCTGGTTGCAGCCAGTATTGCCAAACTGAAGCCGACTACTCTTTCACAACAAAATGTACGCTACGGTTCTTCTGCATACAATCGTTCGTGTGCTGGAAACAGAGGGGGCGATCTTTGCCGTAGCTTGTCGTCTTGAGGTCGACGGAAAGCCCTAATTGCTGGAGATAGGACTTCACATTCTTGGCTCGACGTTCGCCTAGGACGATATTATAGGCGGACGTTCCTACTTCGTCGCCGCGGCCCTCGAGAAGCACGCGTGTCACACCATCTTCCTTGAGCCGTCTGGCGTTGGCCTCCACGACCGGCAGGGCATCCACCCGGATGGAGTCTCGATCAAAGTCAAACAGTATGTCCATCAACGCCCCTACCGTCAGTCCAGTTGCATTTCTGGCGGACAACTCGGTCCGCATGGAAGGACTCGTCCGTGAGGTCGCGACGCCAAGATCACTAGGTGAGATCTCCTTGATCGCCGGCTCGCCGACCCGTTCTTCCTGAGCCATCCGCTCATGACCGGTTCCAGCTCCAGACTTGGTCGCGCAACCTTGCGCAAGCAGGGCGGTAATAGCCAGTGTTCCGAACACGATGAAGTATCGGGCTTGTCGCATACGTCCTCCCATTCTCGTTTTCGCTATTGAAGGCATTTCAACCATCAATGGATTGCGACGGTTTTGATCTTTTCGTACAAGGATCTGACATCCTTGAGGGGTTCCCACCTGAGTACAGCCAAGGCATCATCAACGTACCGTGAGGTCCGCATTCCGTTCAACACGCAAGTGACTCCAGGCGTACTAGCAAGGATCCAGAGCGCCTTCCGCGAGAGCGAGTCGGCGCGACGTGGCGCCGGTAGGAAAGGATCAATTGCGTTTGCCACCAAAGCGGTTCGAGCACGACTTCGTTCCGTTGCTTCATACCGCAAACCGCGCAGCAGCATGAGCAGCTCTGGAATGTACCGATCACGCCAGGTTTCCCATTGCTCAGATACGGCTCCAGAGAAGTGCCGCGAGAGCGCCTTCAGCACCTGGTTTACTTGGGGGGCAATCATGTGCTGTTCGATTTGTTCCCAATGTTCCAGCCCCTGTATCTGAGGACGTACTCGCTGCAATTCATGGGCCCAATTGAAAAACTCAGTCGGCGTCATGCTTTGCCCAGCCTGTTGGATACCAGGCGCAATAGAACTTCGATATTCCTGTTCGAGATTTCCTACAGTGCCAAGCTGGCGCGCGATATCGACGGGCGCACCTTCAACAGGGAAGTCTGCCAGACGCAACATTCCACCCTGCGGAGCAGGGATGGCATTCAAAGGGCGATTTACCAACACAGCCACGCCCACCTGTGCCGCATACTCCAACAAGGTTTGCCGATTGGAGGGCCCCGTGTTGGCGGTCAGCGCGGCTCCTGATTCGAACAAATTCATCGGGAGCTGTATGACACAGAAATGATGGCGATCGCATTTTGCCGATTTCCCTGCTGCTTGCGCTGCCTGAACCATATGCGCAAGCGAGGTTGCTTCGGGATCGTCGGTTGGAGTCGTCACCGTGTTCGATGAAACACCGTAGTACTGCAGCCGCCCAGCCGAAACCTGAGATTCGAAATAGGCGAAGGCTCGTTCAAGCCGATCATAGAAGTTTGCCCGAAGCTTGGCCAGGTCTTTCTCCCCACGACGTGACGCCTGCGACAAGAAGTATTCTGGATTATGCAGTAGACAGATATCCAACGTGGCAAGGCCGAGACGATCCAGAGAGAAGGTCAATTGGTCCGCCAAGAATTCCGGATGAATGCAATGCCAGACGCCGTCCCCATACTTCACCATGTCGGGGTAGGGTTGGCCGGCCTTTTCTCTCGCTTCGGCAAGCTTCAAATTTTGCCCTTGCACATATCCGATCTTGGAGACGACGATGACCTCTTCACGCCGGAGTTCGCCCGATGCGATGAGCTCCGCGATGGCGGATCCCACCAGGCGCTCACTGTCGCCGTCCATATAGTTCGTCGAGGTATCAATGAGGTTACAGGAGTCCCGCAAGGCTTTCTTGAGGGCCTCTCGGTGGTCGGCGGTTTGGGTGTCCACGCGATAGGTGCCAAACCCCAATCGTGTCGTCGTGAGCCCCGTTGTGCCAAGCGCCACAAATCCGTTGGCTAGTGACGGCTCGCCTGTCCGTCCGATCGTACGCGCCGCATAGGCAGCTGTTCCTTGAACCGTTGCGCGGCCGGAGTGCTGCGTGCCTTTCAGCATCTTCTGTTTGCTGCCAGGTCGATCTGGTGACCTGGCCACGTAGGTTTGCAATGCATCCAATACGGATCGAGGGTCAGTGACAGGTTGCTGGCAACTGAAGTTTCGGCAGATGTACAATGCTGGATTGCCTGCTACGGCCTGCTTGCCCTTTAAGAGAGGCAAAGAAGACGATATGCCTGGCTGGCCTGTCGCTAGGATGCGATTGGGGAGGTAGCAATCAGCTACCGCCTGACGCAGCGCACGAAATCCCTCCTGCGTCTCGTCGCCGATAAACGCCAGTTCCACCGGCCCTTCGGTCAGAAAATCCACCACGGCCAGGCTCTTGGCAAAAGCTCGCGGATAGCGGGCAATCTGCCGTCCATAAGCACGCACTGCGCCGATTGCCGCATCGCGCCAATCCTGTCGATCAAAGTGGAAGGACAGCCGTGCCAAAGCCGATGCAGCAACGGCGTTGGCACTAGGGGTTGCTCCATCAGCCCCGTCTCGGCCTCGAAGAATGAGAGACTCATGATGTTTCGCGGTGGTGAAGAAGCCTCCTTGCGAGTCATCCATAAAATCCCCCATAAGATAGTCAGCCAACCGCGCCGCTGCATGGAGATACGTTTCGGCGGCACCGGCCTCATACAGATCCAGAAGCCCTTCGGCCAAGTAGGCATAGTCTTCAAGATAGGCATCGAGTTGGGCACGACCGGCCTGTGATGTGCGCAACAACCGGCCCTCCGCGCGGACGTGTGTCCGGAGCAGAAAAGTCGCCGTCCGCTGAGCTGCCTCGCGATAGCGATCCTCTCCAAAGACTCGCGCCGCCTCCGCCATTGCCGACAGCGTCATGCCGTTCCACGCGGTGATCACTTTATCGTCCAGTCCAGGCGGTATACGCTGCTGTCGTGCCCGATACAGCACTGGCTTCACACGAGTTGCTGTCTCCTGCAACTCATCCGCCGTCAAATTGAGCCGCTTCGCAATGTCTTCAATGGGTCGTAGGCGATTTGGGATGTTCTTGTGTTCCCAATTTCCCGAATCAGTGATGTCGTAGAGTTCACAGAATCGCCGAGCCTCCTCGTCGTTCTTCAGCGCGGTTTGTATCTCGGCCGGTGTCCAGACAAAGAACTTTCCTTCGACACCCTCGGAGTCGGCATCTGTCGCCGAGTAGAAGCCACCCTCTGGTCTGGTCATCTCCCGCAGCACATAGTCGAGCACCTCAGTCGCTACCTGCCGGTACAGAGGCTTCTTCGTGACTTGATAGGCCTCGACGTACACGCGAGCCAGCAGCGCATTGTCATAGAGCATCTTCTCGAAGTGAGGAACCAGCCATCGTTCATCGGTCGAATAGCGCGCAAAGCCGCCGCCGATATGATCATAGATGCCGCCAGCCGCCATCATGTCGAGCGTCTTCGTCACCATCGCGAGCGTCTGAGGATCGCCTGACCGTCGATGGCACCTGAGCAGCAACGACAATCCAGCGGCCGGCGGGAACTTTGGTGCCGCGCCAAAGCCACCGTGTGTCTTGTCGAAATCTTCTTTAAGCTGCGTGACCGCCTCATCAAGAACCGATTCGCTGACGGAGACCGGGGAGGGGATACGCCCGTCGCCCCGTAACCGCTCCGTCATCTCCTTTGCCTGAGCGCAAACACCCACCGTGTCTTTGCCCCAATAGTCGGCGATCTTCTTCAGCAGCGTGCCAAAACCAGGTCGACCCCAACGATCTTCGGGAGGGAAATAAGTCCCTGCGAAAAATGGTTCTTGATCCGGCGTCAGGAATACTGTCATCGGCCAGCCACCCTGACCATGATTCATGGCCACCGTGGCCTGCATATAGATCTCGTCAAGGTCGGGCCGTTCTTCACGGTCAACTTTGATGGAGACGAAGTACCGGTTCATTAATTCGGCAATGGCTTCGTTCTCAAATGACTCCCGTTCCATGACATGGCACCAGTGGCAAGCGGAATAGCCGATCGAAAGCAGGATGGGGCGGTTCTTCGCTTTGGCCATCTGGAGCGCTTCTGGTCCCCAGGGATACCAATCCACCGGGTTGTGGGCGTGTTGTAGCAAATAGGGGCTGGTTTCGTGAGCAAGACGATTGGGACGGCGGTTAGTACGAGAAGAACTCATGATTTTGACCGTACCATTCATGAAAGGAGAGGGTCAACCCAAGAAACTGCTCTCCAAGTCATAAACTATTTTGCAGGATTGGGTCCTTTGTGAGATCAGTGTTTATCCTCGCACATGGTGAGCACCATGTCCTTGTTCCAGGATTTGGAATCCCTCGTCGAGGCAGCGGCCGATGCAAAGATTGCGTCAGCCACAAAACAAGTGACTGCCTATTTCAGTGTTGGCTACAAAACTCCTCTGCCAAGTCGGTAGAACAATCAGTCTGCAGGCGGGATCAATTTGTGTACTGAGTGGACTGTATCTGTGGGGATAGCCATCTGGTGCACAAGCATCGCGCGAACGCCCCGGACCTGACCATTTATATGGTATGCTTCAGAGTGTCTTGGGAGGCGTATCAATGCTGTACGTCGGTCGAATTGTTACGCTAGTATTCTTGTCTGTCGCTCCTCCCGTTTTTTCCGCCACTCAAATCTATACCTATAAAGACGATTCCGGTACGCCGACGTTCACTACCGAGCTTGATACAATCCCAGAGAAGTATCGCAGTCGGGTTGTCCCGCTCGATTCCGACTCTTCCTCATCCGTTGGGGGTGGGGTGCCCAGCCATGTCTCGGCAGTTGTTCGGGTGGTCACTGCCAGCGGCGAGTACCGCATGGGCGAACACGATACCCGGGCCGATGCGGTTCGATTGGCCATTGAAGCGGCGAAGAGGCAGACGCTTGAGCAAGTTGCGACCTATCTGGAGAGCGTGACCGAGGTCAAGAATATGGATGTCACGCGGGATGACATACGGACCTACACCGCCGGTGTCGTGATGGTGCTGAATCAGAAGATCAGCACCAGACTGGAGGGGGAAACTGTGGTAATCCACGCGGACCTCACTTCCCAGGTGGACCCCAATGAAGTCGTTCAGGCCATCATGGCGCTTCGAGAAAATGAGAGCGCGAAACAGGAACTCGCGGCGCTCCGAGCCGAGACGGACCAATTGCACCAACAGCTCGACACCGCTAATCAGGCATTAAGCACGGCGGTGTCACCCGATCAGGTACAGGCGCTCAATCAGCAGCGGCAGGACCTCTTAAACCAGCTACAAACCGATTCGCTCGTGTCCCAAGCCTGGTCCGATTGGGTCTATGTGACCCCAATCATCTACCCCTATCCGTGGATCGGGGTGCAGCAAGTGCATGGACTGCTGCTCCAAGCGCGGCAGCTCAATCCACAGAACCGTCATCTTCGGGTGCTGCAACAAGTTGTTACAGCGCAGGCTGGGGCCTACTCTTCAGCGGGGACGCCTGGACTCTCGCGCTCATTGCCGCCGCGCAACTCCTTGCTTGTGCCGCCGCCGCCCCCGCAGCAGTTCGCACCTGTACCGCATCCGAATCAGTCATTGGGGTCGAGTGCGCCTAATCCTGGTATGCGTGAGTCGAGTCCTCCGACAGCACAGACGCTGCAGCACCTCTCCACCCCTCTGCCCCCGACGCTGCAGCAGGTTCACCCACCCCATTTCGCGCAACCCAACCCTCCGGTGCTTCGCGCGCCGTATTCCGTGCCATCCGCACCCCAGCAAATGAGCCCGCAACATTTTGGCGGAAGAGGAGGGTACTCCGGCCGAGGCGGTGGTTCATCCGGCGGCGGACATCATGGCCGCTAGGATGTGTGAGGGGCGGTGGTCGCTTACTGGGGTTCAGAGATCTTCGTAGTAGGACTAGTCGGAGTTGGAAACAGATTCCGTCTCGGAATCACTGCGGTGCTTGAACAAGTGCCTGCCTCCTTGTCTGCTTTGCGGTCGACAATCCGCACGTCGCTCAGCACCTCGTTGACCAATCCTTCACGGACGACTTCGATATCTTGCTCCACATCCTTTCCTATCCGCTCACGAAAGCGATCGGTCGATCGTTCGGTCACTTTCACACGAACGAGCTTCGAAAGCTCGACCCGCGCTGCCAGATCGGCTGAATGCTGGCAGAGGTGGAGTCCTTTCGCGAGATTCCCATAACCCGTCGCACGGATGTATTCGCCATCTGAGGGCCCGATTTCGGAGGGTGGAATCTGTACACCCTTTTGAATGGATGGTGTGGGCATGGATAAGGGATCTCCAGGAGTTGAGGCTGGGGATGAAGATTGAGGGTCACCTTGCTGCGGCGGGTGTTCTTTTGCGTTCAGCTGCTGAAACGCCTTATCGGCATGTTGCCGGATAGTGTCGGGGTTTGATGCGGGAGTCGGTGCCGTCGAGCAGCCGAACGTGATGAGGAGACTGCCGAAGATGAGCCAAATGGTTTGAATGGTCTTGATCATACCCTCGCTATCATACCCGATCCGCCTATCACTTTGTGCGGCTCTTCATGGGAGCCTGGATAGATGATCGCTACGCGCTTGTGGCGCTTTCTCTTCCTTTTGGCACACCGCTCCTCATCCGTAATAAACGCAATCGCATTCGATCGAGATAGAGGTACACGACGGGTGTCGTATATAGAGTGAGCAACTGACTGACGAGCAACCCGCCGACGATGGCAATGCCGAGCGGCCGGCGCAATTCCGATCCCACCCCCGTTCCGAGCGCCAACGGCAGCGCGCCGAACAAAGCCGCCATCGTCGTCATCATGATCGGCCGGAAGCGCAACAGGCACGCCTCGTAGATCGCGTCCTCCGGCCGTTTACCGTCCTTACGTTCTGCGTCCAACG
>JACPZN010000429.1 GCA_016195505.1 Nitrospirota bacterium
ACAATCACGTCGTGGCCGACGCTGTCGATGTGGAAGTGATTCTGGCTGATCGCCGTCAATACAAAGGGAAGGTAGTTGCCACCGATCCAAAGACCGACGTGGCCGTGGTGAAAATTCAGGCGACGAATCTACCGTCCGCCGTATGGGGCGATTCGAGCCATCTGGCCGTCGGCGATTTCGTGCTTGCCATCGGGAATCCGCTGGGATTGAGCCGGACCGTTACGTTTGGAATTGTGAGCGCGGTTGGTCGTGCTGACGTAGGAGTGGCCGACTTCGAAGATTTCATCCAGACGGATGCGCCGATCAATCCGGGGAATTCTGGTGGAGCGCTCGTCAACATCAATGGCGAGGTCGTAGGCATTAATACTGCCATCGCCAGTCCGACCAGCGGGAGCGTCGGTGTGGGCTTCGCGATACCGAGCAATATGGCCCGTGCCGCCATGCAGAGCCTGATCAAAACCGGCCGCGTCGTGCGTGGGTTCCTCGGAGCTTCGACGCAAGATGTCAGTCCTTCGCTGGGGAAGATCTTCCGTTTGCCGGACGTGAAAGGCGCGATTGTCACTGACCTCCAAGCCAAGGGATCGGCGGAACGAGCAGGCCTCAAACGTGGCGATGTCGTGGTACGCTTCGACGGTAGGGATGTGATGGACAGCGGCCAGTTGCGCAATCTCGTGGCGCAATCGCCGATTGGAAGCAAACACCGCCTGGATCTCATCCGAGATGGGAAACCCTACCAAGCTGAGCTTGTGGTCCAGGAAGCACCACGTGAGCGTGCCAAGAAAAGTCAGGCGGCATCCTCCGCTGCTTCGACTGTGCATCCACTTTCGGGAGTGGTGTTCGACGACGTGACACCCCCCTTGGCTCGCCAGATGGATTTAACGGTGAATAGCGGCGTCGTCGTGACGGACATTGAAGAAGGCAGCCTAGCAGAGGCCTCCGGGCTGCAACCGGGAGATGTGGTGCTGGAACTGAACCGGCAACATGTGAACAACTTTACGGCCTTTCAACGCCTTGCTGATCCGCTGAAACCCACCGACCTTGCCCTCCTTCTCGTCAATCGGCAGGGGAACGTCATGTACATCCCGATTCAAGGCGAATAGCGATATCCGACCGACGCCGATATCTCATTTGCTTCATGGCTACTAGAGGAGCAGCTTGAGATCGAAGGCTCGTTCGGTCAACCACACCAGTGCAATTCCAATTACGGCGAGAGAACCTCCAGTAACCACCAATCGGGGGGTAGGACCAAGAGCGACGAATCGAATAAACAAGGGGCAAGAAGGCGCCGACGATGGCCAGTTGGCCGATCTCCGCGCCGACGTTGAAGCTGACCAGGCTCAACAGCAATGAACCCTGAGGTAGACCAAGATCCGTGAGGACGGCGGCGAAACCAAAACCGTGAGTAAGGCCGAATCCAAAAGCGACCAGCCAGCGACAGCTCGTCATCACGGGATACAAGTTCCCGAGCCTAAAAGCACGACCGACGCGGCAATGGTCGATTCCACCATCCGTGTCGGCAACCGAACCACACCCATGGTGGCGGGATGCAGCGGGCTGCGACCCTATCTGCAGGGCCAGGTCCGTTCTCAGTACATGGACATCTTCGGTTTCTCGATAATGTCGCCCTTCATCGGGCCGAGTGCGCCGAGCAGTTCGTTCTTCTCGCGTTCCGGGACCTTGAACTTATTGAGCGAGGTGACCAATTCGCCCACCAGCGCGTCAAAGTCGGCATTGCTGACCCCCATGCCGGCATGGGTAGCCTTCATGCTACGACCCGTGTAGGTGCAAGGACCGCCGGAGGCTTGGCAGATCTGTTCCACCAGCAGCATCTTCAAGCGAGGAATATCGGTGGTGGCGAACTTGCCGTTAATTCGACTGTCGGCGGCGACGCGGCCGACGAAATCCTCCACGACGGCCGTAATCGCCGGCTTGCCGCCCAAACGATCGTAGAGTGACTTGTCCGCCATGGTGGATTTGGATGTCGGCTCCATTGTGTTGCAGCCTGTGACGCTCAATAGAAACAGACCGATGACGAAGTACGATGCGGTTTTGGTGGTCATGGCCCTGTCCTCCTGGTGATGAAATGGTTGATGTTCGCTAGACCCTCTATCTTCTCAACTGCTACCGACGGCTTGTTTCCAATTACGAGGGCTTTTCGGGTTTGGATTTTTCCCTTAGAGGAGGCTCCTTGCAGCAGCGTTCCAGCCGGTAGTATAGTCGGAGCCTGCTTAAGGAACCGAAAAAAAGTCTCCAAACCAGAAATCCGATCTCTCCCATCCTCTCGTACAGGTTATTGGGGAAGGCTCTATGTTGGTGATGTCCTTGGAAACGACGCGGCTGGTCCAGGAGCAGGAGTGGGGATAGCTGATTGCTCAGACGGCCCAGGGCGATCAGGCCGCGCTCGCTACGTTCTACGATCGCAGCAGCCCCCAGGTGTTCGGGCCTGTCCTCAAGATTCTCAACAATCGCGAAGCAGCAGAAGAGGTGACGTTGGACGTCTACACTCAGGTCTGGCGCCAGGCCCATACCTATAATGAAACCAGAGGGACCGCAGGAGGCTGGTTGATGACCCTCGCACGCACGAGGGCAATCGATCGCTTCCGCGCTGGGGCAGGCGAACTTGGACGGATCGAATCGCTGGACGCGGTCGAGTTTTTTGCGAGTGACGGTGAGACGCCGGAACAGGATCTGGAGGGACACGAGCGCCGACGGTATGTGCAGCAGGCGTTGACGATGCTGACCGCAGAACAGCGGCAGGCCATTGCCCTCGCCTATTTCTATGGCTTGAGCCAAAGCCAGATTGCGGAGAAACTTCAGTTGCCTCTGGGCACTATCAAGACAAAAATTCGGTTGGGCATGATCAAGTTGCGCGAAGCAATCGCGCCCTATGAAGAGGGATTAGTGTCATGACTGAGATGCGGTTGCCGCAAGAACTGGAAGAAGAGGCGGCCCTTCATGCCCTCGGGATCTTGAAGCCGGAGGATCGCCGGGGCTTTGCCGTTCGACTTCAAGGGGAATCGCTCCCCTTGCGGCAAGCAGTTACGGCGTATCAGACGGTGACAGATGCCTTGGCTTCGACGGTTGCTCCTGTGAGCCCCAAGCCTGAGCTCCGTAAGCGGGTAGTGGCTGCTGTTGCACAGGAAGCCGGCCGCGAGACGGCACAGTTCAAGCAGGTGGCAGACACACTTGCGTTGACCGCTGTTCCGGTTAGCCCTCGGGCCTCGCTGCGGGAACGACTCATGGCCCGCATTGAAGGTCATACGGATGTTCGACTCGATCCCCTCAAGGGGCTCACCTTCGTCAAGGCTTCGGAGGGGACATGGCAGGAGATGGCGCCGGGTGTGGCAGCCAAGGTACTCTTCTTCGATCCGGTCTCTCGCCGGGCGACCACACTTGTGCGTATGGCGCCGGGGAGCAGGTATGCTCCACATCGTCATCCAGAGGCAGAAGAGCTCTATGTACTCAAAGGCAGCTGCTTCTGCGGTGGGCATGAGCTCACGGCCGGCGACTATCATCGTGCCAAAGCCGATACGGAACATCACGATACGTCGTCCGGCGATGGATGCCTTCTGCTTGTCATTTCCGCTCCTCAGAGCGAGATGTTGCAGTAGGTTCGCCTCGAGGCCATCGGATTTTCTCCACACTTCGTGAATCCAATCATGGCGGAGGTTCCGTAAGACGTTCAGAACCTGTGAACGCCGGTTGCTTTCATGTCCTTGAAGTGCTATGAATAAAATATTCGTGCTACTTGGAAGGAGGGCGACATGAATCAACTGGTCCGGTTCGGCGTTTCGTTAGATCAGCGGTTGCTCGAAGAGTTCGACCGCCACATCAGGCGGCGGCATTACACCAACCGTTCGGAAGCCCTCCGCGACCTGATTCGAGACAATCTGGTCGGACAGGAGTGGGACGACAACAAAGAAACGGTTGGGACGATTACTTTCGTCTATGACCATCATGTGCGTGATCTGACGGGAAAGTTGACCGATATCCAGCATGACTATCAAGGGCAGATTCTGTCCGGGATGCACGTGCATCTCGACCATGACCATTGTCTCGAAGTCTTGGTGGTCAGAGGCAAAGGGTCGGAAATCAAGAAGGTGGCGGATGCTTTGGTGTCGGTCAAGGGTGTGAAACACGGCAAGCTGACGATGACGACAACTGGGAAATCCATCCGGTAACTCTCCACTATAAGCGCCGAATTCAGTATGAACAGAGTGTGGTCGGCATATGGGATCGGTCTGATGGTCGCAGGTCTGTTCGTACTCGTCGGAGAGATGGCCGTTGCTCACGATCCTGACGTGCCAGAGCTGGAAGTTCCAGAGGTCTCTGTCATCGGCGACAATCCGGTCGCCGCCTCTTCCCAGCAATTCATTCCCGACAAAGAAATTGTGTTGCAGCCCCAAGGCAGACCCGCCCAAGTTCTTCGCCTGATACCCGGCATGCTTGCCGTCGAGCATTCCGGCGGAGCGGGGAAGGCCGATCAGTATTTTCTACGTGGATTTGATGCCGATCACGGAACGGATGTCGCATTCTTCGCCGACGGGATGCCAATCAATCTCCGGACCCATGCCCACGGGCAGGGGTACACCGACCTCAACTTCATCATCCCAGAAACGATCGAAGGACTCGACGTCAGCAAAGGGGCCTATCTTCCGGAATTCGGTGATTTCGCGACCGCAGGAGCGGTGAACTTCAGGACCAGGCAGGTGGTTCAAGAAGGCATTGCGCAGGTGACCGGTGGTCAGTTTGATACCCAACGCTATTTGCTGATGTTCTCTCCGACGAAAAACAAGATACGCACGTTGTTCGCTGGCGAGGGCTATTACACAAACGGCCCGTTCCAAAATGACAACCGCTACTTTCGTGCCAATCTGTTTGGAAAGGTGACGACGAACGTAAGCGGGCGGGACGAACTCAGTCTTACTGCAACCTTCCTCAAGTCACAGTGGAATGCCTCGGGGGAGATTCCGCTCCGCGCAGTGAATGCCGGTACGCTCGATCGATTTGGCGCCATCGACCCTTCCGAAGGAGGCAACACGCTCCGCAGCACGGCCCGATTGAACTACCATTACGACACCACGTCGGACGGCCAGTTTTTTGCCAACGTGTACGGGCAGTATTACCGGCTTGACCTGTTCACGAATTTTACGTTTTTTCTCAACGATCCTGTTAATGGCGACGGGATTCAACAATCCGATCGCCGCGTCATGTACGGCGGCGACATCGGATACAAACAACGAGGAGAGGTTTTGGGTGTGTCAAGCATCGGGACTATCGGGTTTCAAACCAGAGTGGACGACATCCATGCAAGACTCGGGACCCAAACGACGAGAATGCCGACCGGCACCATCACGGACGGCGATATTCTTGAGGCCTCGTACGCACCATTCGTCAAGGCGGAGGTGCAGCCCGCATCCTGGATTCGGCTGACGGGCGGTCTACGAGCAGAAACATTCACCTTCGATGTGCGCAATCGTTGCGAAGTCTGTGCGGCACAACCAGCCGGCCGAAAAAGCTCAGGGATCCTTCTGCCGAAAATGAACTTGATTCTCGGTCCATGGGTGAACACGGAATTTTTTGCCAACTACGGGGAGGGGTACCATAGCAACGATGCGCGCTCAGCCGTAATGCCTGCGTCCGCACCGCTCGCGCGAGCGAGGAGCTATGAGGTCGGCATCC
>JACPZN010000430.1 GCA_016195505.1 Nitrospirota bacterium
GACGCTGCGGTGGAGAAGCTGACCGTTCTCCTCAGAATCTTTCTCATACTAGCTCTCGTCGCATCATTTCCCGCGACATTAGCGCATACCGCCGGCGCATCCCAAGTGATTTCCGTTCCGGCGCTCGGGGTGCAGGGTGAAGGTCTTCCGGGTGTCGTCAATTACATCTTGATTCAGTTCGACCGAACCACAGCGCGGGATGGTCCCACCGTTCAGTTTAATGAAGTCAATCTCGGGGGTGGCTCGCTCGTAGGCGAAGAATGGAAAGAAGGCGTCCGCCGAGCGGTTCGGGCTGTAACCCTGGCCGTCGGTGACGACGGTCGTGATTGGTTGATCACGATTAAGAATCGCTCAAGGACGGCGTTAACCGACGGCATGAGTGCCAGTGCAGCCGTTGCCGTCGGAATCATGGCCGCCTATAGGGGTGATGTGATCGGATCGGACGTCGTGCTGTCCGGCCAAATTACGCCGGATGGTCGACTTGATGTGGTCGGCGGATTACCCATAAAGATCGAAGCCGCCGCGGGCGCTCATTACCGGACGATCGTGGTACCTCGGGACCAGGTCCTTACGCCTGACTGGATGCTCACGACTGAGGTCGCCTCTCGAAAGCGAGTGCAGCTTATTCAAGTCAGTACATTGGAAGAAGCCTATCAGGCTATGACGGGGAATTCCCGCTAGCTCTCTCCCTCGCGGGAGAGGATGAGGCCCATCGCCCGCCTGATCTGATCGCGCGTCCCCAACAATACCACGATGTCGCCGGGGAGGAGTTTGGTTTTGCTCGACGGATTGGACTCTGTGATGCCGCTTCTCGTCCAAGCAATAATGGAAGTGCCGGTCCTTGGCCGAAGCGCAAGCTGAGCGAGTGTTTTTCCGGCCGCGGGCGAATCCTCTTCGATCCGGCAGGTCTCTACTTCCACATCGCTGAGCGTGCCCCCGCGGAGGTGGTGGGCCAACTCGGGCAGCTCGCTGCGGCGCAAAAGCGCGTAGCCTTCCCGGCGAACCTGTTCGGCTTTCCGCATCACGAACTCCTGCGGCATGTTGTAGGTTCGCAGCACCAGCGCAAAGATTTCGATGGACGTTTCAAATTCCTCCGGCACCACGTCGTCCGCGCCGACTTGATGGAGCTCCTCGAGCTCACGCAGATAGCGTGTTCGCACGACGATGTGGATCTTCGGGTTCAAGCCCCGCGCCACCTGCACAGTTCGGCGGGCCATGAACGGATCGGAAATCGCGACAACCAGGACTCTCGCCTCTTCGATCTTCACATGCCGCAGCACGTTCGGGTTCGTCGCATCGCCATAGTAGAGCGGCAACCCGTGCTGTGCCTCACGGCGCACCGTATCGCCGTCCAAATCGAGGGCGATGTACGGGACTTCTGTTTCGCCCAACACGCGGGCCAGATTCCGTCCATTTAATCCGTACCCCACGATAATGACATGGTCCTTGATGCGAAGGTGCCGCCCTTCTGTTTCCAGGACGTGGGCTGTTGTTCGTCTAGGAAACCAGTGGCGAACTCGTTGCAAAGCTTCAACTCGCCGAGCGAGATGCGGTGACAACTGCATCAGAAACGGCGTGATGATCATGGAACAGACCGAAACCGCCAGGAAGATCTGATAGGGCGATCCGGACAAGAGCCTGTTCTCCTGGCCGACCTGTGCCAGGATAAAGCTGAATTCGCCCACCTGCGCTAGCGCAATCCCGGTCATGACCGCCGACCGGGGAGGTATAGACACAGCCAGCACGGCCCCGGCGCCGCTGACAAACTTCACCAGCAACACCACAAGTAACAAGCCAGTGACTACGGCGGGATACTGGAGCAAGATGCGCCAATCCATCAGGATACCGATGGAGACGAAGAACAGACTGTTGAAACTATCGCGAAATGGCAGCACTTCCGCTATCGCTTGGTGGCTGTACTCCGACTCGGAAATTACGAGTCCGGCGATGAAGGCTCCCAATGCGAGCGACAGTCCGCCTAGAGAGGTCAGCCATGCAATGCCGAGGCACATCACGATAATCGTCAACAGAAAAAGTTCACGGCTGCGGCTGCGGACGATGTGCTCGAGCAGTTTCGGCACTGCATACCAGGCCGCCGCCACGATGCCCCCAACGACCACCACGGATTTGCCTAAGGTCAACAGGACTGATGAGAGCGCGCCCTCGCTTGGGCTAGCCAGAATCGGCGCCAGCAGGATCATGGGCACCACCGCCAGGTCTTGGAATATCAAAATGCCGATCGTGGCGCGGCCGTGGAGCGAATCGCTTTCTCCACTGGCAGCCAGGGCTTTCAGTACGATGGCTGTGCTGCTGAGCGACAGCAGAAATCCCCAGAAGATGGCCTGTGGTCCCGGCAATCCTGCGAGCATGCCGCCCAGCCATGCGATCGCGATGACCCCGCCGACTTGAATCGGAGCGGCAATCAAGAGCAGCCGTCGAAGCGATGCGAGTTGAACCAACGAGAATTCAATGCCGATCGTGAACAGGAGCAACACCACCCCGATCTCCGCCAAGACTTGCACCGTCCCGATATCGGAGATGAGATTGAGCCCATGCGGCCCGATCAGGGCGCCGGCGACAAGAAAGCCAGCAATGGAGGGCAGTCGGAACTGGTGAAAGAGAAACACCACCGCGATGGACACCGCGTAAATGACCAGCAAATTCCCGAGCACGCTGTAGTCGGTCATAACGATTCGTATCTCGTCATTGTTCTCGCGCGACTCAACTCCTGAATTTGTTGATCTGGCGATCTGTTGAATGTCCGACCAATCATCACATCAGCAGATCATCAGATCGACAGATGTCTTGTTCTTTCACGAGGTAGGTACGCAGGATACCTGAGGCCTACTTGCCGGACAAGGCAAAGCTGCTTGTTTGGTACCAGGTGAGTGGAGACAGTGTCGGCGACAACGAGACGATGATCCGAGCGACCATGTTGACTCTCCCGAAGTAATTTCTGATGCGGGGACACCATCAAATCGGCTCCAGGACTGGATCTCCCCCTCGAAAGAGGCATAGACTCTCGGAGACTCCATTGCGTAGGTTGTGCTTGCAAATCGAACAATCACGCGACGACCAGACAACTAAGCATCCGGTGTTTTAGCCACATTTTCCCCGGAGGTGCCCTATGAGGGTCATGCAGACAATTCTTTCGGCAGCGGCACTCGCGCTGTTTCTTGCAGGCCCAACTTGGGCCGACACGCCTTCGCCGGCTCCTGAGCCCTCAGCTACGTGGGAATGTCCGCAAGCGGACGGCAGTTCGATCTATACCAATAAAGAACGAGCCGGTTGTCGGGCAATGCTGCTGAGGCCCTTGTCCGTTGTTCCCTCGCTGGAGAACATGCCGACGATTCCTCGGGCCATGACCGCCGCCGCCCCTCACTACGAAGTCCCGCCCTACCAAGACCGCTCTCCGGGTCTGGGTGGGCGCAATGTGCCGGACTGGGCGCGGGACTGGTATGCGAACAATACGTCGTCCGGCTCGGTGCAAGCGGAGGTCTGCGGTCTGTACATGGAATGGCTTCAACTCGTTCAAAAAACGCGCGGTGGGTTCTTTTACGGTTCTGATCCGTCCTACGGAGGAGATGTGACAAGCCGCAATCAGCGTGGACCGAGCTACTCGTTCTATGACAATGCGCGCTATATTGCCTTGTCGAGAATGTTCGGCACGGGATTTGTGCCGGTGGGTTGTCAGTAAGCTGGCGTGGCTAGCGCAGAAATCTAGGCCGAAATCACACTCTGTAAAACTCCCGATACCACTTCACAAAGCGTGGAATGCCTTCTTCGATCGGAGTGGCCGGTTTGAACCCGACGTCGCGTGTAAGATCATCGATGTCGGCATAGGTGGCAGGTACGTCGCCTGGTTGCAACGGCGTCAGCTTCTTCTCCGCCTTCTTCCCCAACGCCTTTTCCAGCACCCCGATGAAATGCAGCAGCTCTACCGGCTGATGGTTGCCGATATTGTAGATCCGTGCCGGAGCTGAACTGGTCCCAGGGTCAGGCTTGTCCCCTGACCATGACGGATTGGCCGTGGCCGTACGGTCAAGTGTCCTGATAACCCCTTCAACGATATCGCCTACATAGGTGAAATCGCGTTTCATCTTGCCCTGATTAAAGACCTCGATCGGCCTACCCTCCAAGATCGCCTTAGTAAAGATGAACAGGGCCATGTCGGGACGTCCCCAGGGTCCATATACGGTAAAGAATCGAAGACCCGTGCAGGGCAGCCGATACAAATGTGCATAGCAATGGGCCATCAACTCATTGGCCTTTTTACTGGCAGCATAGAGCGAGACCGGGTGGTCCACATTGTCATGGATGGAAAACGGCATGTGGGTGTTGCCGCCGTAGACGGAACTGGATGAGGCATAGACCAGATGCTCGATCTTGCCGTGTCGGCATCCTTCCAGAATGCTCATGAACCCTTCGATGTTGCTCTCGGTGTAGGCATGTGGATTGACGAGTGAATAGCGCACGCCGGCTTGCGCCGCGAGATGGACTACCCGTCGAATCGGTTCGTCGGCAAAGAGATCCCGCATGCCTTGTCGATTGGCGAGATCGAGCTTGATGAAGCTGAACCCCTCGCGCGGCGTCAGTTGCGCGAGACGCGCCTCCTTCAAACGCACGTCATAGTAATCATTCATGTTGTCGAGACCGATGACGTGATCGCCCCGATCCAGCAACTGCTTGGCCACGTGGAACCCGATGAACCCCGCCGCACCCGTGACCAGAATCGGAGACTGTGACCCACTCATGTCTGCTCCTTATAGGGGAAGATCGTTTACACCCTTCCGTCTGACTTCATGAACGGCGGATCGCCATGATCCAGCCGATAGAGGCTTATCGGCGTCAAGACTTCGCCTATTGAGACGACGTCGACGCGACCTCCGCGGCTCGCTCGATACACATCCAGGGCACGAGCGTAATGATACCGACAACCCTGCGGTGCAAGAAGGTCTTTCAATTTTTCAGGCGCCTCCCAATGAGCCGTCAACAATGCTGTTCTGGCCGGATTGCGCTGGCTGAACATGAAGGAGAGATGATCGGGGTACCATTCGGCTCCGCCTGTTGCGTAGGAGACAAAGAGATTGGCACGGGCGTCGGAACACACCTCGGCGAGATAAGCATTCGTAAGATAGCCGTTTTCTCCGACCTCCAACCACTTGCCTGGATGAGACAGCGAAGCATGAGCCGCATAGCTCCTGACCTCGAGCAACTGCTGTTGTGAGGCACACACCAATGAGATTGGGCCAAACTTTTGGACCAATTGACGAATCACTCCATCCTTGAGCGCCGATCTTCCGTTATTCGTCGGCCCGCTGTCCGCATGC
>JACPZN010000431.1 GCA_016195505.1 Nitrospirota bacterium
GGTAGCCCGTCTAGCGGCTTCCACTGCATCTGGAGGGTCGCCGCCAGCTTGGTGACTTCGATGCCGGTCTGTACCGATGCGACGATTACTGGCACCGGTTGCGTCATCGTAATCGAATCGAATCCCTGTGCGCGGAATGCCAGCGTCGTGCTGAGGCCTTGCACCATGTAGTCTTGATAGTGGCCAGACAGTTTGTCGGCCACGACTTTCGCCGTCCCGGACGTCACCTGATACCCATGGGCAGGGTCTCCGATTCCTCCGGACCACGACGCATCGACCGTTACCGTCAATGTGCCGTCGGTAAGATCCGTCGACGGGGGCAATCCCCTGAGGATTTTGCTCAGCCGCTGTTCAGAGCCATCAAAGGCTATCGGTCCGATCGTTCCATGCAGTACTCCCTGTGCCGCACTCAACGGCTGTTCGATCTTGGCAATGACAAGGCGTTCGTGGGCAGGGGCATCAATACGCACCTCCGCTTTGATACCTGCCTCGTTCGCGACAAATTTGACCTTCCAATCAGTGGCCGGGATTTCCCATGGAGCGAGGTCCACCCCCACTCCATCAATCGCCATCGTGCCTTGCGCATTCCATGAGGCCCCAGCTGTCTCCGCTTGCTGTACCCGCAATGACCCCTGGGCCATGCGAACATTTCGACCCATTATTCTCATCGCTGGGACCCGGATCGCTACAGTCGAAGGTCCAACGCTGCAATGGTTAGCCGCCAAATCGCACTGTATAGGGAGCGCCTCAGTAAGTTGCAGTGTCACGCTGGAGAGCACCACCGTTCCTCGTTCGATCTGCTTGGCCGTGACAGATGACGATGGTAGAAGGACGCCTTGAATATGGGTGCGAGCCAGCATCACGGTCCCTCGAACTCCTCCCGCCGCGTCTTTGGCTGAGAGCAGGTCAGTCACGGCTTTTGGGAGCACACCCTCGACGTGATAGGTACCTTCCGCTAATACCAGGTCAGTACCTATGCCTTCGGCACGGTTTGTCTCGAACTCTGCCACCAATGGCCCCGACGCCCGGCCATAGGTCACGTGCAACGGCCCGTCAACAATCATGCGCACCGGCGTTTCCGCCCAATACAATGTTCCCTGCACCGGTTTTGCATTTTTAATCTGAATCGGCTGATCCCCATGAGGAAGAATCATCAGGATCGCCTTGGGAATAATACGAGGTTGGGCATTGGCGGTCGCAGATAGCAGCACCCCGGGAGCCAATGTCCACCCGACCTGCATCGCATTGCCTGCAAAGGTGCCCTCAAAGGCCAGCGCAATATCCTTCGCGACCCCCTTTAGCGCAGGCAATGTGAGATTGACTTGCACGTTTCCATTCAGATGCGTGCGTGAGTCCTGCCATAGTGATGTGAGAGTCGCCTCAGCCGCTGCAATCCCAGCCCAGCTTACCACCACATGCCCCGTTACTCTCCCCAGTTCCGGACCGATCGGCACGAGCAGGGCGATAAATGGTGCCAGTTCTCGGACATTCGCCTCCAGCAAACCGCTGACCTGAATCTGCGGACCATCTGGACGCGCTCGCGACTGCCATGAAATAATCGGCGCTGCCTGGGGTCGTTGGGGCACCAAGGTGGCTGACCAGGTGCTTGCCGAATGCCCAGCCACAGTGAGTCCATAGGAAGAGGTGTCACGCCCCTGGAATGACAGATGCCCCTCCACCTCACCATCCCGATATGCCACAATACCGGCGATAGTCACCTTGCGGAGGGGCCCAGTCGCTTGTTCACGAAAAATTGTGAGGCGATCGAGGTGCAGCTCGTCGAACGGAAGAATTGGAAGACTCCGCAAAAGATCGCCGGCGGTGAGCAAACTCCACGGCGATTGGTTGATGTCAGCTCGACTGCGAGCAACCCCTTCCTCCTGATCAGATCCAGAAGGTTGCACACTTAGAATCTGGACGGCAACATGGGGAAGGGACACCCGATTGACACGGCCTTGGACGAGTTGCGCCATATGATACCGAATCTCTGCATCTGTCAGCGAGACCATCAAGCTTTCTCCACCCAGATCCTGCTGGAAAGAAACGACAGGAATTCGCATCCCCCGCCAACCGGGATAGCCAAGCTGGATGATCACGTTTTTATATCCATACTGACGAAGTCCCTGTGTCAAAAGGTATGAAGCACCGAGCGGCAACAGCAAATAGAGACTTACCAGGGCCACTACCCCCAAGAGGAGCCAGATCTGGTACCGATGAGTCAACATTGTTTCCTATCCAGGTAAGCAGCAGTTTGAGAACGGTTGTCAGATAATCGCCATGGATCTGTCAAGAGCGGTCTGAGGAATCCATGCCATAGGACACGGAACTACCGAGTATCCTTTTCTCATGGCAGCGAATGGATTTTCTGGTTACCATGGTCTCATGTCACAACCTTTTTGTACCGAAAACTTGACTCTCGCCAGCAGAGCTTCTTTCCTGTGCTCGCAGAGTTTTTCACCCATCCTATGGCTTGTTTTGGCAGAGCCGCACTTATGATGAAGACTCGACTTATCACACATGTGGAATTCTGGCCGATCGACATTCCCATCACAGACCCGTTTGTCGTGGCCACAGGCACTCGGGTAGTCGCGGAGAACGTCTTTATGCGTATCACCCTGAACGATGGCACATGTGGTTACGGAGAAGCTGCGCCGTTTCCCGAAGTCGGGGGCGAAGATCGAGAGTACTGCCTGGCGACTCTAGAACGGCTGGCATCATCCCTCATCGATGAAGCCGTGCAGGGCTATCGTACGCTCGCATACCATATGGCCGAAATGGCCTCCACACAACCTGCAGCCCGTTGTGCTCTTGAAACTGCGTTACTCGACGCTTATTGTCGCGCCGCCCAGATCCCGATGTGGCAGTTCTGGGGCGGAGCCGACGTACGACCACGCGAGACCGATATCACGATTCCCATCACCACATTGGACCACACCATAACCTTGGCATGTGGCTGGTACGAGAAAGGGTTTCGCCTGTTCAAAATGAAAGTCGGGAAGGACGTGGACTCGGACATCCGCCGCCTCGAAGCGGTGCACAAGACGCTCACCAATATCGCGTTCATTGGCGATGGAAATCAGGGATTCTCACGAGAGCAGTGCTTGACCTTTGTCAACGGTGTAAAAAAGTTTGGCGGGAAAGTGGTGCTATTGGAACAGCCGGTTGCCCGAGACGATCTCGACAGCATGGCCGCTATTCGACAAGAGACTGGTATTCCGGTTGCGGCCGATGAATCAGTACGTTCCCTCGACGATGCACGAAAAGTTGTCGAGTGCGGTGCGGCGGACTACATTAACATCAAGATCATGAAGACCGGCGTGCTGGAAGCCGCAGATATTGCCTCCTTCGCGCTTAGATCCGGACTGAAGCTCATGATCGGCGGCATGGTCGAAGCAAGAATTGCGATGGGTTGTTCATTTAGCCTGGTATTAGGCATGAAGGGCTTCGATGTATTGGATCTGGATACTCCCTTGCTGCTCGCAACAGATCCAGTCCATGGAGGATATCAATACGTAGGCCCGCAATTGCAGCCCTGGACTACTGCCGGCCTAGGAATGTCAGTCGAAGTTCCTCCGGAGGCGCGGCATGTTTTGGAGAAATAACACGCTTCGGCAAGCAGGCTCTCGAATAGCATTCGGCGATGGGGTCAGGCTTTGGGCTCCGAAATGCTATTTGAGGCAGAAACTCATATCGAGCAACCCATCCGCAGCCAGGGAAGCCTCTCCGCCTTCCCTGCAACTCGCCTTCTGCGCACCGCCACCTGCTCCCGGCGTCGCTCCGCCAGCTCCCGTCGGATCCGCGCCAGCAATCCCGCTTCCGCCAAGCTTGCCTCCAATCTGTGCGGCAAGTGCGGTCGGATCGGCTCTCTTAAGACTGGCTTGGCCATCTGGAGTGCGCGTCAAGACCAGGGCCAGCTGCTTCCCCGAACCTGCCGTCGGAAAGGCCATGGCTTGGAATGTGGTTCCTCCGTTCTGCACTTGCACAGCAACTTGATAGTACTTGAGGGCGGGACCTAGCGAAAAGCCGATCGCGTTAAGATCATCGGAATAGATCCCACGATTCGCATAATGGACCATTTCAAGCCGGTCGATTTCAGCCAGGGCAACTTCCGCCTCCACCGATTTAGCCTTATCCGTAAAATGCCGATACGATACCATCGCAATGGCCGCAAGAATCCCGATGATGGCCACTACCACCATCAGTTCGATCAGCGTAAACCCCTCTTCACGTGTGACACCAGAAGGCATCGTCGCTGTGCTTTCATCTCTACGCGGTCTTCTTGAACTCAAACCGCTTTAGCACCGTAGCGATGTCTTCTGCGGCTTGTCGCGTCTCCGTGAAGCCTTGCAGCTCGGCCCCCTCCATCTTCGACAACGCCGCCTGAATCGCATGAGTTCGTTGTTGAATCTGGGCGAAGGCCTGTTCAATATTTTCCAAGGCATGATTGGCCGTCTCGGCCAGCCCATCTAATCGATCGCTTGCGCGGAATCCCATTCTCCAGCATAGATTCCCCTTAGACCACATGTGAATACTTTCATCCAGCCGGTAGAGGGGACCCGCGACACGTCGAGTCAAGACAAGGCTAAAGATCACCGCCCCGAAGAAGAGTACCGGTACAGCCACCCACACCGTCTCACTCAACATCAACATCTCAGCCGCAGCGGCTTGCCGCTCTTCCAAGGAACCACCGCCATACAGCGTCAGCATGGGCCTCAGATGAGGACCATAGAAGGCAAGCGTGAAGAACAACGCCGAGTAGAGAAACAAGATCAATCCAATCCAGGCCGCATAACCTTTTTGAACCCGATGAACGAAAAATCCTGCTCGGCGATCTGCTGCGGACGGCGCTGCTATCGTAGCGGTCGGCATGGTCCCACTCCCTCCCTTCCTAACTCATCCCAAGCCATCAGAAACCTATCTAACAACAAAGATACCACCGGGGATATCACTGACCAAGTAAATCGATGGTTTTTGAGAGGTAGCAGAAAGACAGGCGGCGTCGGCAGATTATCTGCTGATTGGCGGAGGTTCGGAAGGTGCTTCCTCACATTTTTTGCAGTTGAGGTATGTGCCCAAATGCTGGGCGCGGCCTGACTCGTTCAGCACCCAGGGGCGAGTCGCGAACGGGGGCTGATGCCGCACATGCTGTCCATGGCCACAAGCCAAGTCAGCTACCCAATCGCTCTTCTCATCTTGATGGAAGCCAACAATTGGCTGCTGCATGTTTCTGGGCCTTTTATACCATGGCTGATGGCGAGCGATCATCCCTTCGGAACAGCAACTGTCTTGAGAGTCAAGCATGATGAATGACGTCCGTGTGCCAGGGCGTGTGATGTTTCAGCATGGCATTGAGGATGGTGAGCAATTTGCGCATGCAAGCGACCAGAGCCACTTTCTTGGCCTTGCCGGCGGCGCAGAGCCGCCGATAAAGACTCCGAATCACGGGATTGAAGCGGGCTGCGACGATTGCCGCCATGTAGAGTGCCGTCCGCACATGGGCGCGTCCACCCCAGACCGTGCGTCTGCCGCGCAGGGTCCCGCTATCGCGATTCAAGGGGGCGACGCCGACGAGGGCCGCGAGCTGTTTATGCGTCAACGTACCCAGTTCCGGCAGATTGGCCAGCAGCGTCGTGGTCAGGACCGGGCCTACACCAGGGACGCTCCGCAACCACGCGTCTTTTTCCCGCCAGACCGGACTCTGTCGAATGGCTTCCGTCATGTCGGTGTCGGCCTGCTGCAACGCCCGTTCGAGCCAGGTGATATGGGCCCGCAGGTTCTTGCGGATCGGTTGACGGGCACCTGCCAGGCGGTTCTTCTCCGCGGTCAGCATCTCGACGAGTTGTCGGCGGCGTGTCAAGAGAGCCGCCAGCCGCTGCGTCTGGTCATCGGGCAGCGGCCGGGGTTCCGGCCGGATCACCTAGGCGAACTGTGCCAGCACCTGGGCGTCAAGGGTGGCGGTTTTTGCCAACTTCCCGGTGGCTTTAGCGAAGTCGCGCATCTGCCGCGGATTGACCAC
>JACPZN010000432.1 GCA_016195505.1 Nitrospirota bacterium
TCGCTCGACCGCCACGACGATGGTTTTGTTCATCTTGTTACTGACCACACGTCCGACCCACTCTCGTTTTTTCACAGCCCCATATGTCATGGTCACGATCCTTTGGCCTTGGCTTCCTTCTTGGATACCTCGGTCATTACCGTCTTCAGCCTGGCGATATCTCGTTTCGTTTTTCGAATCTGCATAGGATTTTCGAGACGTCCAGAACCAAATTGAAAGCGAAGATTGAACAGTTCCTGCACAAGCTGTTTCTCTTTATCCGCGAGCTCAGGTCCGGTTAATTGTCGCAGCTCTTTCAAATCCAACGCCATGTCCTCTGCTCCTCAGTCAGCCCTCAACGCCCTACCCAAACTCTCCCCGAATAACCAGCTTGGTGGCAACAGACAGTTTGTGCGATGCGAGACGAAAGGCCTCGCGCGCAATCTCTGGGGTAACCCCATCCATCTCATAGAGAATCCGGCCGGGCTTCACGACAGCAACCCAATACTCAGGATTGCCTTTCCCTTTGCCCATTCGAGTTTCCGCAGGCTTCTTCGTGATGGGCTTATCAGGAAAAATGCGCGTCCACACCTGCCCGCCTCGCTTTACATAGCGAGTGATCGCAATACGTGCGGCTTCAATCTGACGGCTCGTGACCCAGCCTGGCTCCAATGCCTTCAGACCGAACTCCCCCAGCGTAATTTGTCCGCCGCGATAGGCCTTGCCTCTCATGCGGCCCTTCTGCATTTTTCTGAACTTGACCTTCTTTGGCGCTAACACGGCTCGATCTCCTTACACAAACCGACGGTCCAGGACCGATTCGGCCCTCATTGGCTGAACGGGAAGAATCTCCCCCTTGTAAATCCACGTCTTCACCCCGATCTGTCCCATGGTGGTGTGGGCTTCGGCAAATCCATAGTCTATTTCGGCACGAAGGGTATGCAGAGGCACGCGCCCTTCGCGATACCATTCGGTCCGCGCGATTTCTGCGCCGCCTAAGCGACCAGCCACCATAATCTTAATCCCCTGCGCACCAAGCCGAAGGGCCGACTGGACACTACGCTTCATGGCACGTCGAAAGGCCACCCGCTTTTCCAGCTGCGTCGCCACGTTCTCGCTGACAAGCTGCGCATCAAGTTCAGGTTTCTTAATTTCCTTCACGGTAATATAGACTTGGCCGCCATACTGCTTTTCAAGATCAGCCTTCAGCTTGTCTACTTCCGCGCCCTTTCGACCGATGATGATGCCGGGGCGGGCCGTGTGAATGATCACTCGAGTTTGATCGCCTGATCGCTCAATCTCGACCTTCGACACACCAGCATGATAGAGCTTGGCCTTGACCATTTTACGGATCTTAAGGTCCTGATGAAGCAGCTTGGCGTAGTCCTTGCCGGCATACCAGCGAGAATTCCAGGTATAGTTATAGCCAAGCCGATAACCAATTGGATGTGTTTTTTGGCCCATATGGATTATGCCCCAATGAACGGTAACCGAATGTGCGCTACTTCTTGCCTTGAATAGTCGGTGCCGCCACGACAACCGTGATATGGCTGGTCCGCTTCTGGATCGCATTGGCGCGGCCCTGAGACCGGGCGCGAAATCGCTTATACGTTGGGCCGCAGTTGACGAAAGCTTTGGAGATGACCATCGACTCACTGTCCCCCATTTCCTTCTGTTCGGCATTCGCCACGGCGGAACGGAGGATTTTTTCAACCACCCGCGCCGCATGCCGCGGCGTGTGCTTCAACATCGCTAACGCCATTGGAACTTGCTGCCCGCGAATCATATCCACCACCGGCTTCGCCTTGCGCGGCGCGACACGAACAAATCTGAGAATCGCATGTGCTTCAGTCATCTAGGAAATCCTGTCACCGGTCACTTGTCGGTGGTCAACGGAGCGAGAGGCTGCCCACGATTGAAGGTTGACAAATGACTATTAAGCGCCCTATTTCAGCGCAACAGCTTTCTCTGTCCTGGCCTGGCCATGCCCCTTGAAGAAACGAGTGGGAGCAAATTCGCCAAGTTTGTGGCCCACCATATTCTCCGTCACGAATACAGGAATAAACTTCTTACCGTTATGCACCGCGAATGTATGGCCGATCATGTCAGGCACGACCGTTGAACGGCGCGACCAAGTCTTAATCAATTTTCGATCCTTCGTCTGATTCATCTGCTCGACTTTTTTAAGCAGATGGCCATCAACGAATGCGCCCTTACTTATCGATCTAGGCATTGCGCACCCCCGACTTACGTCGAGCAATAATGAACTTATCCGTCTTCTTGTTCTGTCTAGTCTTGTACCCCTTCGTAGGGAGACCCCACGGCGATACGGGATGCGGATTGCCCTGGCCTGATTTACCTTCACCGCCACCGTGCGGATGGTCAACGGGGTTCATGACAACGCCTCGAACGTTGGGTCGCCTCCCTTTCCACCGATTCCGTCCCGCTTTCCCTACGGTAATATTCTCGTGATCGACATTCCCAACTTGTCCAACCGTCGCCATGCAGGTTCCCAGGATTCGGCGCATTTCGCCCGACTTTAATCGGACCTGAACGTAATCACCATCGCGTCCCATCACCTGAGCGAACCCACCGGCGCTTCGAATCAGTTGTCCACCCTTGCCCAGCTTCAATTCGATATTATGAATAGTCGTTCCCAGTGGCATACTGGCCAACGGGAGCGCATTCCCCGGTCGAATTTCAGCCTGTGGGCCCGATTGAATTTCGTCGTTCAAACTCAGTCCGACAGGGGCCAAGATATAGCGCTTCGTGCCATCCCGATACTTCAACAACGCAATCCTGGCCGATCGGTTCGGATCGTATTCAATGGCCTCGACACGCGCCGGAATCCCAACCTTGTCACGACGAAAATCGATCGTTCGATAGAGGCGTTTATGCCCTCCCCCGCGATAACGGAGGGTCATCCGACCATCGTTGTTCCGCCCGCCGCTGCGGAGATGGAAAGAAGTTAGCGATTTCTCCGGCTTCTTTTTTGTCA
>JACPZN010000437.1 GCA_016195505.1 Nitrospirota bacterium
AATGATAAGTCGACCCTCGTGATGAGCCCGGATTCAGAATTCTTCCGGTACCTCAAGCAACGCTAGCTCTTTCGTCACGAGAGCCCCACGATTTCGCCACTCACCGGATCCAGGTCGATCCGTTCACCCGCTGGCTTCTTCGGCAACCCCGGCATCAAGCGAATCCCCGAACAGATTGCAGTTACAAATCCTGCTCCAGCAAATATTCGCAGTTCCTTGATAGGGACAGTAAATCCGGTCGGTCTTCCTTTGAGCGCGGAATCGTGGGAGAGCGACAGCGGCGTCTTGGCCATGCAGACAGGCAGTTGGCCAAACCCCAGAGCCTCGGCCATTTCCATCTGGCGTTCTGCCTCCGGTTCAAATTTCACACGCTCTGCCCCATACATCTTCGTGGCAATGGTTTCGACCTTTTTTCGAATCGGCCAAGACAGCTCGTAGAGGTGCGCAAAGTTGGCCGGTCGGTCAGAGGCCTTGACGACGGCAGCCGCCAAGTGTTCGGCGCCCTTCCCCCCATCCGCCCAGTGGGTCGACACAGCAGCATCGACCGCCCCCGCTTCCAACGACCGTTCCCGGACCCAATCCAATTCAGTAGGAAGATCGTTCTTGAAGGCATTCACAGCCACGACTACCGGAACGCCATGTGCCCGCACATTTGCGATATGCTGCTCCAGATTGGCAAATCCTTTCGACAAAGCTTCCTGGTTCGGTCCAGTCAGACCTGAAGCCAGCCAGGTCCCAACTTTGGCAACCCCGCCACCGCCATGAACCTTTAGGGCTCGCAACGTTGCCACGACCACCGCCACAGATGGCTTGAATCCAGACATGCGGCATTTAATGTTGAAAAACTTCTCCGCTCCCAGATCGCTGCCAAAGCCCGCTTCGGTCACAACAAAATCAGCGCATCGGAGTGCAATTGCGTCGGATACCACGGAGCAGTTGCCATGAGCGATGTTTCCGAAGGGTCCCGTATGGACGAACGCGGGCGTCCCTTCCAGGGTTTGAACTAGGTTGGGCAGAAGTGCGTCTCTCAGGAGAACGGCCATCGATCCAACACATCCCAGATCTTGCGCCACCAGAGGAGCGCCGGATTTCGTAAGCCCTACCAATATCCGGCCAAGGCGGTCTCTCAGATCCCGGCGGTTGGCCGCCAGCGCCAAGACTGCCATCACCTCCGAGGCTTCGGTAATCACAAATTGGCTGGGGCGTTTCCCTGTTTCTGCTCCTAGCAAGACCTCACGGAGCGCTCGATCGCTCACACCCAGCGCACGCGGCCACATGATTCGCGCAGGATCGACGGAGAGCGAATTTCCGTGGAAGAGATGATTGTCGAGGAAGGCAGAGAGGAGGTTGTGCCCGGCGGCCACGGCATGTGCATCCCCGGTTAGATGGAGATTGATATCTTCCATTGGAATCACTTGCGCATGTCCACCACCAGTGCCTCCCCCCTTGATCCCAAACACCGGACCGAGCGATGGCTGTCTCAGCGTGACAGCCGTCCGATGCCCCAATCGCGTGAGCCCCATGGCAAGACCTATCGCTGTGGTTGTCTTTCCCTCTCCTAGCGCGGTTGGAGTAATCGCCGTCACGAGAACGTATCGACCCTTTCGTCCATCCTTGAGACGGTCCAGTAGCCCGAGAGATACTTTCGCCTTATTCGTGCCGTATTGGACGAGTTCTTCGTGGTGGATTCCAAGCTGCTGCGCAATATCAACGATCGGGCGAGAGTTGGCAGATTGGGCGATTTCCAGGTCGGTCAAGATTTTTCCTTAAATAGCTCGATTGGAATTTATGCGCCGCAGTATAGCACAGAGCCTCTATGAGGCCTGATCGGCGGGAGAGACAAAGGCAATTTAGAAGGAATTCGCCTACACTGAGCGGCGAATGACGTAAACGGTTCGGTCAGACTGTAACGGCGTGACCAAGAGTTCGTTAACTTGAGCTGCTATTCAAGGATGAACTTGTTGGGATCAAGCGCTTGGCCGTGCACCTTGACCATGTAGTGCAGGTGAGGACCGGTGGATAAACCCGAGCTTCCGACCAAACCCACGACGTCGCCACGATTGACTCTCTGGCCTTCTTTGACAAGGGCCTTAGCCAGGTGGCCATATAGCGTTTCGATCCCGAATCCGTGGTCTAAACGGACGATATTGCCAAGCTTAGGATCAAAGCCAGTTGCCGTAACCCTGCCTTGTGCAGGGGCCTGGACCGGAGCATTTGGAGCCGCACCGATATCCAATCCATCATGCCAGGCTGGCTTTTCGGTAAAAGGAGAAATTCGAGGGCCAAATCCCGAGGTCACCCATCCCTTCACTGGCCAGATCGATGGAGTCGCTGCCCAGCGAGACGAACGCTGCTCAGCTGCCTGGGCCAATTCGTTTAAGATCTTCTCCTGCGTCGTTGCCTCTTTGGAGAGCCACTCCAATCCTTCTTTTACTGAAGCAATCGCTTGATAATCATCCTGAGAGGATTCTATATGAGCGGATGAACCTTGCTCGCGGTTTGCATCAGCACCTTGCTTCGAACCGCTTGGTGCCATTTCCCTCTCTTTGTCCCCGCTTCTATTAGTCATCGTGCCATCGTCAGGAAGCGGCATTTCCTCACCGCCTCGGCCATTGACCATATCACCAGTCTTGGGAACTTCGATCCCTAACATGACGCGAAGACGCTGGTTCACCTCTTTCATGGCCACGATTCGCTTCTTGAGATCATCAATGGCTGCCGAAAAGGCTGCAGTCTGCTCCCGCGCACTCATTGCCTCGGTCCGGAAAGCAGCTAACTCCCAGACCTCTCCCGTCCTAATAACGTAGTGAGAAATCACGAGAAAATCAGCAAGGACGAATAGACACCCAACAATCAATAGCTTACGGACGAATTTCCTCGGAAAGCTGAAGCGGAGGGGCTTCGCGGTTGATCCACGAAAGATTACAACCGTATATGCATCACTATTTTCTTGGTTGTTCATCTGACCCATGACATTCACTCCCTCATGCTTAGGGAGACCTAGTACCGGGGGATGTTGCGAGTCTACTCGCCTAACCCGCTATGGTCAACCCTTTTGGTAGTAATGAAATATGGTCTTTTCACACCACATCCCCTAGGATGTCTCTGCTTGAACCCACGCAAGATACTGGGGAAGTCCCTTGGTCACTGGTATCGCGATAATCTCAGGAACTTTGTACGAATGCATCTCTTGAATAGTTTCTTGGACTGATTGAAACCTATCAGCCGTCGTTTTTATGAGAACCAGAGCCTCTTGGTCGTTCATCAACTTGCCTTCCCAAAAGTAGGTTGAATGAACCATAGGAATCGTTGTTGCACAGGCGGCTTGATGGGACCGCACTAGCTGCTCTGCGATCCTAGTGGCCTCTTCTTGGTTTGCAGCCGTCACCATGACAACCAGGACATCCCTTGGCTCAGTTCCCATATAAGTGGGGAACGATACCTCATGCCCGCTCTTATAAGCAACCGAACTCAGCGCATTTTTAGTTTGAGTCTCCAACCCTGCGCTATACCAGTACTGACAGC
>JACPZN010000427.1 GCA_016195505.1 Nitrospirota bacterium
ATGAACAAAATCCACATCTTGTTAATATTGGAAAAATGATTGAAGTAGGTTCATTTTTTTAACACATGGAAAGCAGTCACATTGTGAGGGGTATTAATATGAAAAATATTTCTTTCACCTGTACCAAATCGTTTTCAAAAAAGTCCATACAATTCGACCAAAAAAACTTCTTATTGAAAACAATAGTTTGGGTTTGCCCCACCCCCTCTTCTGGGTTCTATTTATTACCCTTTTCATGGATAGATTTATTTAAAGTGTCGGCTATTTGGCGAAGTAGCAAGTCGCGCGAGAGCTGCACAGTGGAAGCCGACTTCGCCAGATTAGTGACTCCGTTCAGGATAAACCCATAGAGCTTCGATCGCACCGACCCCTCAGCGCCTGCCCCTAGTTTTTTAAGGGCCGTTTGAATTTGCGCCAGCCACTCACAGGCCTCAAGTGCAAACAAGCCGACAATCTCTTTCCGAAAAGTAAGATCGCCCCCTTCCTGAGCCTGCTTCGACGCCAGCGATACACCCCCTGGCTCTACTGTCGATACTTCCACTTCCTGAGGCACGGCAATACGTGTTTCAACGACTCCTTGAATCGCCGAAGCAATGGCATCGAGACTCTCGAGCAACGACGTAAAGTGATCAGAGGCAACAGTCGATGCGGGAGACACCTCGGCCTTAGGCGGCACATCCGAAAACGTCACTCGGCCTACAACAGGAGGATTAAGGGCCTCAATGACTGACACCAATGGAGTGAGACTCAAGTCAACCTGGCGCGCTCCAAGTCCCTCACTGCCGACCTCTTCATTGATCTTCACCACTGGACGAAGTGGATATCGACTATTTACTCTGGCCACAGTTCCCACCTCTCCACTTGTTAAGCGAACCGTAGTCCCCAGAGGATAAACCGAAAATTGCTCGACAAGAGCCTTCAAAACTTCCCGTGGAAACGTCGACCGCTCCGCCACCAGCAGTTCCTTGACAGCTTCATGCGGAAGCAGACGGCGACGATAGGGGCGCTCACTCACCAGCGCGTCAAATACGTCAACCACACCAAGGATCTGTGCCATTTCGCTGATCTGTCGGCCTTTGAGCCGATTGGGATAACCCTGCCCATTAAAGCGTTCGTGGGCCTGACGTATCAACTGCGCCAGCCAGTGATACTCAGGTCCGATTCGATGGATGACCTGATAGCCTAGTTCTGGATGTTGCTCGATCAACGTCCGTTCATCTCGAGTCAGGCGGCCGGCCTTTGTGATCAGCGACTTCGGCACGGCAAACAATCCGATGTCATGGACCAGCCCGGCAAGCGATAACCGGTTCAGCTCTTGCCCATAGTACCCCAACCCAATCCCGATTTTGGTTCCAAGTACCCCAACGTTGATCAAGTTCGTGATGAGTGGCGAACCGGCTGGTCCAGACAGGGCTTCGACGATTAATTCATCGTTCTGATTCAGCGACGAGACAAGATCGGTTGCGAGTGCCTCAAGCCGATCCATGTGAAGGAGGCGTTGACTCTGAACAGCAGCCGCCACCTCAGCCAGCTCTCGTTCTGCCTCACGATACCAATTCATCGGAAGCCACGCCTCTTCTCATGTGCCGTCTCGCGGACGCTATGCCCCTCTCTACGGACCTTCTGGACAAAAGACCTTCCAATTTGAGGTGCATCAGCGATACTTCCAAAATATAGGCACAGATCGCACAGTGAGTTGATCAAACGGCACACCCCACCCGTTTGATCATGAATCAGTGTGACCGCCCCAGAAGAGAACACATTTCGAGTGCACCCAGCAGCAGCCAGGCGACCGAGGATATAGGTTTCTGTTTCCGTCCGATTGAGACGTTCGATGTGATATTGAATGGCCACTCGTTGAGCGAGCTGAGGTATACGTGCGAGGCGTTCACGCAACTCTGGCTGCCCTAGGAGCACGAGGGTCATAAGGAACCGATCATTCAATTGAAAGTTGCTGAGTAGGCGAAGTTCTTCAAACAAACGGTCCTGTTCAATGGCCTGTGCTTCATCCACCACCACGACCGTGTCTACCCCACGATGATAGTTCGCCAAGAGCAGGTCGTTCAATCGACGAAGCTGCTCGGCTTTCGTCTCGGCGGGCTCCACCCCTAGTTGAAGTAAAATTTCACCGAGAAACTCGTTCCCTGGAATAGACGGATTCGACACCAAACCAACTTCATAGCGAGACCGCGGAAGGTTCAGAATCAGTGACCGGGACATCAGAGTTTTTCCACTGCCGATTTCTCCGGTGAGCATCACGATTCCTTTGCGGCTCTGAATCCCATACAGTATTCGTTGCTTTGCCCTCTCATGCTGAGCCGATGGAACATAGAACCTCGGATCAGGCACATTTTCAAACGGACGCTGGTCAAGGCCCCAGTGCCGTTCGTAGCTATATTCTGGCGAGAGGTCAAGGTCTCGTATGGCATCTACAAGCGGCACCGACAGACTCCTGTTTGACTCATAGGTGCAAGACGACGGCCCTTCAGGCTCACTGAAGAGCCAATCAGATCAGTTTGGCAATAGACTGCCGATGGCCGTACGTTCAGCTCGTCCGGCCTCCACCCACCCCTGAATGGTCTTCATACTTTCGAGCAGGCGCGACTCCACCGCCTCGTACTTCTTTCCTGTCACTACGACCCGCCGTTGCATCACGACTGTCAGGAAACTATGCAAACCCATGAAAAATGTCATTGCCTGTGCCGCGTTGACCTGTTGGGCGGCCGACCACAATTGAGCCACCTGCTCCACCACAGCCTGCAATCGTTCAGGAGAACGCCCCGGTGCTTCCACCCCATTCTTGAGATGCCTAAGTTCGTCGGTCAAATTGGAAAGCTGCTGCTGTACGATCTGAAGAAATCCCTCCTCCCCAGCAGCCAACCGATCAAGAAACTCGCGTATGGAGGAGCCATCGCATTGCCCGATTCCGTTATTCATCAACCCCTGGACCTGGGCAATCACCGTCTGAACAAGGTTGCGATGGAAAGAGCCGGGTGTGACCTGGCGTTCCCGCAGTCCATGAAGCGCGGCAAGCAAATCGCTGGTCGGGATAGCGGCCGGAAGACTATCTGGAGAGGCACTCGCGCTCTCGGCATCGAACGTCACGCCAGTGGCCCGAGTGAGGGCGGTATGAATGTGCCCGAGATGCTTGCAGAGTGCGATGAAGTCGTCAGCGGAAATCTTTGCGGTGGGATCTTGAACGGCTTCCACAAACGGAAGCGTGGAAAAACTCGCCCGCTCGACGTCGCTCAGGCTAATCGTGGCCGCCGATCCACCCAAGCTGGCGATGCCAGCCTTGATCGTTTGGGCAAGCTTCAGATGGCGATCAGGTGCAGGTCCCTGCTGCAATTCATCCAATGCAACATGAATCTGTTGGAGCCACTCCTGTGCCTCTTGAACGAAGACCTCAATCAGCTCTTTCTGAAATTCATCTTCTGTGTCGACGGACATCTGTCTCGGCCCTTCAGGGAGTAAACGACCATACAGCAACTCCGGTCAGCTGTTTCAGGATTACCCCTTCCCATTCCCGAGCTGTGACGCCAACCCAGCGATTTCTCC
>JACPZN010000428.1 GCA_016195505.1 Nitrospirota bacterium
ATACAGCGCATGCCTTCGCGAAATCAAATTGTGGGGTACTTTACGGATTGAGGTAATCTTATGGGACGAGGGCGCAAACCGAAGCCGACTGCCTTAAAAGTGCTCCAGGGGAATCCTGGTAAGCGCAAACTGAACACCGACGAACCGGAATATGCGATTGGTGCGCCTGACAAGCCAGACTGGCTGGATCAATATGCGTCGGCAGAATGGGATCGACTCAGCGCGGTGATGCTCGAAGGCCGGTTGCTGACGAAAGCTGATTGGGGCATTTTACTGTCCACCTGTCTGGCCTATAGTCAGATGCACCGGAATGAACTGGCGTTGCAGCGCTATAAGTCAGACAGCTATATCGTAGTCGATCAACTTGGGAATCGGATTCCTAAGTCTCGCCCGGAAACCATCAGGAAAGAAGTGGCGCGGCGGCAATACGTATCCTTCCTCGCGGAAATGGGTCAGACGACCGTGAGCAAAACCAAAGTGAAACGCATTCCTAACCCGACTATGGCCGGTGTCAAGCGGCTATTGGGGTGAATTGGAGGGGATGATCATGTAGCTCACCTGGGATAATCTTGTGAAATTATTTAGAGTGGCAAGCAAGGATGATGATTTAGATGCGCCATATATTAATGTCTCATCGAACGCCATGACTATCGATGGAAATATCACGCGCGAGTTTGTCGAGCGGTTCATTGCACAACATGGAGGTCATTAATCATGGAAAATCCACCAATCACCATAGCTGCTGAGGTAACCATTCATGAGGAGCTCCGGAAAGCAATTCAGCATATTGCAGATAACCACAAAATAAAAATCGAACAGATAGACGTTGAATGGAGGGACTTGATTGGTTCTACTACTGGGATGACTTCCAGAGTGCACAAGCTCGAAATGCGTACTGTGAAACTATACGCATTATGAATTTTGGTACAGCCCATGATCGTGGCCACTGACAAGCGCACACACAAACAGATGCAACGCCGATCCGTGCGCCGTCCGCCGATGTCCCCGACTGCGCGCACCGTCGAGCGTTACATCGAGGGCGTGCTCAACGGCACAGTGATCGCGGGCGAACTGGTCCGGCTGGCGGTGAAACGGCACCTGCTGGACTTGCAGCAGGGGCAGAAGCGGGGGCTCTGGTTCAACGACGCCGAAGCCGAGAAATCTGTCGAGATCTTTTCCTACTTCAAACACAGCAAAGGGGAGTGGGCGGGCCAGCCGTTCAAATTGGAGCCATGGGAAACCTTTATCGTCTGGGTGCTGTTCGGCTGGATGAATAAGGAGGGCGTGCGGAGATTTCGAACGGCCTATGTGGAGGTGGCGAGGAAGAACGGCAAGTCCACGGCCGGCGCCGGCATCGGCATCAAGCTCGCCTTTGCCGATAATGAGCAGGGGGCCGAAGTGTATTCGGTGGCCACCAAAAAAGATCAAGCCATCATCGTGCATTCTGAGGCGATGCGCATGGTGAAGGCGTCCCCAGAGCTCCTCGACTCGATCACCCCCATGAAAAATTCCCTCTCCTGTGCGGAACGGAACCAGAAGTATGAACCGCTTGGCGCCGATGAGGATACGCTCGACGGCCTCAACGTCCATGGCGCGATTGTGGACGAGTTGCACGCGCACAAGAATCGAGCGGTGTATGACCTGATGAGCACCGGGACCGGCGCGCGGCGACAACCGTTGCTGTTTGCGATCACCACCGCCGGCACCGATCAAACCGACGCCTCGGTGTGCTGGGAGCAGCACGTCTATGCAGCACAGATCCTGCGCGGGATTATCAGCGATGATAAATATTTTGGGTTCATTTGTGCGATGGACGACAAGGACGACTGGCAGAATGAGCGGAACTGGTATAAGGCGAATCCCAATCTGGGGGTGAGCAAGAAGCTCGATTATATGCGCGACAGCGCGAAGAAGGCCGCGAAGATGCCGGGGTTTCTGAATACCTTTCTCCGGTTGGATCTGAACCGCTGGACACAACAATCGACGCACTGGATCGATATGCTGCTGTGGGATCAGAACGCGGGGAGGCCAATGATGGAAACAGCTCTGCATGGGCGGCTGTGTTTCGCCGGGCTCGATCTGTCTTCCGTGTCGGACCTCACGGCGCTGATCCTGCTCTTCCCTGATCTGGTGGATCGCGACGCCGTCAACCTGGTCTGCCGATTCTGGTGTCCGGAAGCCCGTTTGAGCGATGAGCACAACCGGTACCGGGATCAATATCAAGCATGGGCCAGGGATGGCTGGCTCTTGACGA
>JACPZN010000436.1 GCA_016195505.1 Nitrospirota bacterium
CTGGTTCGATTGTACTGCGGGGAGGTCCTGACATGTGGTTTCAAAGCATGAGCGGTCTCGCTCTTTTATTTTTATTGCTGTTGGGCCTCGGCTGTTCCGGAGACAAGGCCAAGGAACTGCTCGAAACCGCTGCGTTCGAAGAGCGCCAGATGAACCTCCCTCATGCGAAGCAGCTCTACGAAGACATCGTCCGTCTCTATCCAACCAGCAAAGAAGCCCAGATCGCTCGGGCACGGCTTGCCCAACTGAACACCGGCCAGTAGTCGCATCATCAAGCTGATTTGCCTCCCCAGCAGATCCTTCGGAAATTCTTCCGAAGCACCGGGAACTTACGGACAGGCCCCTTTTTAGAGACTTCTGAAACCCTACCTTTGCTGCTCTCATCTCCCCCCTAAGGAGGCATGGCGGAACTTCCCCATTCCGCTAGCTAGAGTGTGAACAAGGGACATTCCGGTTATATAAGAAGCAGGCGGGGAACCAGGTGGAGAAAACCTACGCAGTCCGCAAGAAGCTACGAGTTCCCGTGCATTGTCCTTTCTGCTACTTCTGCGACGGGACGCTCGCGAAAGGGATGATCTGGGACCTTTCTGAAACGGGTTGGCGCGCAACCGGAGAGCGCCCTATCGCGGTAGGCACTGAAACGACGGTGTACCTCACCCTCCCCGATGACGGCGAATCAAAAAACATCCTCGTCGATGCCGCCGTTGTGCGGTGGTCTGAGGGTCGAGATGCTGGATGGGAAATCATCCGCATCGATGAAGAAGCGCGGGCTCGACTGGATCAATTCATCGAGAATCTCACCGCTACTGGCGTAGTCTCAGAAACCAAGGAACCAACGCGTTCGTGGTAAGCTGATATTGTCGGCAAGTCTTCTCCACAACTCATCATAGTTCCTGCGGACCATCGAGCACTCACACCCTTCCTGGTAATAACCTTCAAAGGCAATGCCGTTCATCCTCAAACCTCCGGCCGGACGGAACTCCATCTAGTTAGCTCTATCGTCCCGTCTGGGAAACCACGGGAGAAAGGCGTTGGTGGTTCGTTGATAGGTGGCGTACTCCTCGCCGCGACTTGCTAGTGCCTGTGCTTCGGCCACCGGGATTCCCGTCACCCTGAGCAACGCCCATCCCATCGCAACCGGCCCCATCCATGTGAGCAACCAGTCGGGCGCATCGATCGCCATCACGACGTAGGCCCACCAGTGGAGCCATTCGAAAAAATAGTTTGGATGGCGTGAGTAGTACCACAATCCCTCGCGATAGACATGACCGTGGTTCCGCGGGTCGGCGCGGAAATGCGCGAGTTGCCGGTCGGCCCTGGCTTCCCCAAAGATGGCGACGCTCCAGATCAATAACCCGACCGACTCAATCAGATCGAATGGAGGGCGTGGATTGTGGATCAACACCAAAAATGGGAGGGAGAAGGCCGCCACAGCCAGCGCCTGCAGTTGAAAATACGCGAACATCTTGAGCGGTTCGGATGCACCCCATTTCTCCCGCAGGCGGCGATAGCGAGCATCCTCCTGCTTGCCAATTACACGATTGAGGAGGATGTAGATTCCCAGCCGTCCCGCATAGAGTACCACCAGCAGAACTACCAGCATTTTCCGCTGCGCCTCGCCAGTCGCATGAGCGGCATACCATAGCACGACCGCGATAAGACCCAGGCACCACCCGACATCCGCAATCGAGGCATTCCGCACGCGCTGCTGGATGACCCATAGCCCCGTCATAACGGCGGCCATGACGAGATAGGCTATGAAAACAAGGGTAAGCGGGTCAGAAGTCATGGCGAGGCATAGTCCCACAAATCCCGGCCACGTTGTGACCGACGGGCCAGCCATTCACAAAATCCTGGAATGCGAAACGACAGCAGCCCCTGGAGCTTGTCACACCTGAGCGAGAGATCAGCCGGCCGCGGCGCTCCGGTATGATTTTGCGCGGAGCCCCTCTCCAAACGGCCTTCCAGTTCGGGATACCATGGCAGTAACGCTTGCCCCATCTCCCAGCGTGAGAGTCGTTCGCTCCCGCCAAGGTGGTAGAGCCCCGGTCGTTCGCATCGGGCAAGTTCCCAAATCGCCCGTGCGATGACTACGGCTGGAAGCGGACAACGGAATTCGTCGACATAGAGCGTCACGTTCTTGCCGGCCTTAGCTGTCCGACACATATCTTCGACGAAACTTCGGTCGCCGTTCCGCGAAGTACCGGCCGTGAGGACGATCCGAACCACCGTGTGGCGAGGATTCTGCAAGACTCTCTGCTCCGCCTCGAGCTTCGTTTTGCCGTAGAAGTTGACCGGATTCGCCTCGTCTCCTTCCCGATACCAACCTCTTGCTCCATCGAAGACTTCTCCGCTGGACAGAAACACGAAGGGAATTTCGTTGCAGAGGTGCGCCAGATGAACCGTGGCCTCCACGTTGATACGGCGAGCCAGGTCGGGGTCCTGCTCGCAGGCATTGATTCGGCTGAGGGCGGCACAATGGATAAGGAGATCCGGCTTCAGCGCGCGGATCCGCGCTTCCATCTTCAACGTCTCGGTCAGTTCTAGCTTCGCACGAGACAGACCTTGCACCTCCAAATCGGGAGCCCATCGGGGAGCGGTCCTTACAAGGTACCGCCCGATCAATCCCGCCGCCCCGGTGACGATCGCGCGAGGTCCCATGGGTAGACGTGCATTACTGCCGGGTGAGTTTGCGGTAGCGAATCCGGTGCGGCTGGTCCGCATCCTTGCCGAGCCGCTTCTTCCGGTCCGCTGCGTACTCGCTGTAGTTCCCTTCGAACCAGACCACCTTGCTGTCACCTTCGAAGGCTAGGATATGGGTCGCGATGCGGTCGAGGAACCAGCGGTCGTGGCTGCTGATGACGGCACAGCCGGCGAAGTTTTCCAAGCCCTCTTCGAGCGCACGCAAGGTGTTCACATCTAGATCGTTCGTCGGCTCGTCAAGAATGATGAGGTTCGCCCCTTCCTTCAGCATGCGCGCGAGATGCACGCGATTGCGTTCGCCGCCCGAGAGGTCTTTCACCTTCTTCTGCTGATCCGTGCCGGCAAAGTTGAAGCGAGCGCAATAGCCGCGGGCATTCACTTCGGCTTTGCCGAGCTTGATGGTGTCGTGGCCTTCTGAGATCACGTCATATACGGACTTGGTGGGATCAAGGCTGCGATCCTGGTCCACATATCCCAGCTTGACTGTCTCGCCGATCTTTATGGTGCCGGCATCCGGCTTTTCTTTGCCGATGATCATCTTAAACATGGTCGTCTTCCCGGCGCCGTTCGGCCCGATCACACCGACGATGCCGCCCTTCGGCAGACTGAAGTTGACGTTCTCATAGAGTACATTGTCGCCGAACGCCTTGCTGATCCCTTTGGCTTCCACCACCACATCGCCTAACCGCGGTCCCGGCGGGATATAGATTTCCAGATCCTCGGCCACCTGATCCTGCTTTTGGTTCACGAGTTCCTCATAGCGATTCAAGCGCGCCTTTCCCTTCGACTGCCGGGCCTTCGGCGACATCCTGATCCATTCCAATTCGTGCTCCAGTGTTTTCTTCCGCTTCGATTCCGCCTTCTCTTCCTTCTCCAACCGGTCCTTCTTCTGCTCCAACCAAGACGTGTAGTTACCTTGGAAGGGAATTCCATGGCCGCGATCGAGTTCGAGAATCCACCCGGCCACATTGTCGAGGAAGTAGCGGTCGTGCGTGACGGCGATGACCGTGCCTTTGTATTGCTGCAAATGTTGCTCGAGCCACTGAACGGATTCCGCATCCAAATGGTTTGTGGGCTCATCGAGCAGCAGAATGTCCGGTTCCTGGATCATGAGGCGGCAGAGCGCGACGCGACGTTTCTCACCACCGGACAGCGTGCCAATCTTCTGATCGGCTGGAGGACAGCGCAAGGCATCCATCGCGACGTCGAGTTCGTTTTCCAATTCCCAGCCGTTGGCAGCTTCGATTTTCTCTTGAAGTTGGGCCTGCTTATCGATGAGCTTTTCCATTTCGTCGGGACCAACTTCGCCGATTTTATTGCTCACCGCTTCGTACTCGTGCAACAGCGCCACTAGCTCGGCCTTGCCCTCTTCAACCACTTCCTTGACCGTCTTGTTCGAATCGAGCTGCGGTTCCTGTTCGAGCAGACCAACACTATAGCCCTTCGACCGGGTTATTTCTCCCGTGTAATTTTGGTCCACACCAGCAATGATCTTCAGCAGGGAGCTCTTACCCGATCCGTTCAAGCCCAGCACTCCGATCTTGGCGCCATAGTAGAAGCCAAGATAGATCTCCCTCAACACTTGCCGCTTCGGGGGGTAAACCTTCCCAACATTGACGAGTGAAAAAATAACCTGCTTTTCGTTTGTTGCCATGGATCGTGACGCCCTCCCTGGTCCCTGCGGTTTGCACTGTGTGAAGAGCGCACCATACCAGACAACCCTTTTCGACCTCAACCAAATCACGATGCGGATGTCGCCCCTCGTGCCATCATCAAAAACCGTTACCAACCGGCCGGTCACTTGCATAAGGCGATTCAGGAGACCAGAATTGGGTGGGTGGAATCTGCTAGGCGTCTGACTTGCGAGGATACACCATGATGACGACTCGACTGATCAAAGCCCTTACCCTTTCGCTTGCGCTGTTACTCATACTGACCGTGGGACACCCGATTGCTTCCGCCTCTGAGGAGGCCGAGCAGAAAGACCTGGTCGAAAAGTCCCGGATGACGCTGGACGGTTTTGAGACCGACTCAAATATGGCGTGGTTCCGCGACCACATCAAAGACGCAAAAGGGATTTTCATCGTGCCGCAGCTGCTCAAGGCGGCTTTCTTCTTCGGGGGGGAAGGAGGAACCGGCGTGTTCCTCGTAAAAGACGACAAGACCGGCGAATGGAGCGAGCCTGCGTTCTATACGATGGGTGCGGGCAGTTTTGGTTTTCAATTCGGAGCGCAGGCCTCGGAGGTGGTTCTGCTGGTGATGTCGCAACGTGGGGTTGAATCCCTGCTCTCCAGCACCTTCAAGCTCGGCGGCGGCGTGTCCGTCGCCGTCGGTCCGGTGGGCGCCGGTATCGAGGGCTCCACCGCGATGAACCTCAGCGCGGATCTCCTCTCGTTCGCCAGGGCGAAAGGTTTATTCGGCGGGATATCGCTGGAGGGCGCTGTCATCGCCACGCGGGACGAATGGAATCGGAACTACTACGGCAAAGATGTGCGGCCGACCGATATTCTTGTGAAACGGGCTGTGACGAATCCTCATTCGGCAAACTTGCGGGCCGCCTTAGCTCGTACTGTGGCAGGAAAGTCTTCACCCGGTCAGACAGCCACGCCAACCCCCAATTAGCGATCGGCTGTTTCCCTTTCCTATCTGCTTGCAGGCCTCACCAATGTTGTTCGCGTCTTGACGAACCTGGATTGTGCGACGGGTCTGTAATATCGTCTAAATTCCCATCTCTTCGGAGAGTCTGATTTCCGATTCGTCGAGAATCTCTTCCAGGCAGGTAAAACAGGGAAAGGGGAACCGGTCGACGGGAAGGGCGCAGACTTCGCCGACAGTGGACTCGTCTAAGGCGGGCCCGCCGCATTCTTTATGGATGACGGTCAGCATGGGCTTGCCCTACGATAGTTCCACCACGATTCGACGGAATGTTTCGACATGCTCCGCACTGCTAATGTGCTCATGGCTTCACCAGAACGGTCTTCAGAAAAACCCCCAGGGCTCTCAGCACAGATTCGTGAATCTCGTGCCCCCCGCGGAAGCTGTGCCAGTCGACGGGGAGACCGGATTTCTTCAGCGCATCGCGAAGACGTTCCGCTCCGACATAGGGCAAGATGTCATCCTGTATGCCGTGGCTTTGAAACACCGGCAACCCCTTGCGTTTCGTCATGAGTGGACCCCACACAGGCTGAGCTAACAAATTACCCGAAAGTTGGACGAGGCCGGCAAAAGGATAATCGGTGTGCAACGCCACGTCGCACGTCAGCATCGCGCCCTGTGAGAATCCACCGATGACGGTCTTTTTGTAGTCCATCGGCATGTGGCGTGAGAGTTCTTTGAGAAATGCCAGCAGGCGCTCACGCGCCAAGTCCAGTCCCTCGGGAATCTCCATCGACATGTCGCGGACGCGCCCGGCCGCCCGATCCGCTTGAATGCGAGCCATGTCGATGATCCACCAGGCGCGCGCATCGCTTGGCCCAAAACTCAGCGAAAGGGGGCCTTCTGGAAAGATAAATCTCGTCCCCGTCGGCACGTTCAACACGTCGGCCAGTGACACAAGGTCATCCCCTGGTGCACCGAAGCCGTGCAAGAAAATCACGACGGGACCGGGGCCGCCACCCTTCCCGTCTGTACCGCCAGTGATCCGAGTCCGTAACCCGCTCAATTGTTGTTCACGCATGAGCGATCATTATCCAAGATACAGATACTGGAACAAGGCGACGGCACCGTAGAGGGACGATTCGACGATGGGTTGTTGATAGAGAGGCACAAAGGCCCCCTGCTGGTTGGATTCCACTTCTTCGGTGATCTGTTGAATCTGTTTCCCACGAAACTCGTGATCCTTGCCGCGCCCCCACGTTTGAAGCAGCTGTCGGCTCAAGTCGGAGAGCACCGCCTGTTTGGCTTTGTCTGCCGATTGATAGAGGAAGAAAGCTCCGCCGAGCGCCAGCAGGACGTTCACGGTCCACACCACAACCAGCACGAGAGGGATACTCCAGAGATCGAAGTAATTGTTTCGCGCCACGATCAGGATCAACAGGGCAATGAAGGGATAGCGAACCAGACGATTCACCACATGGGTTCGTTGGGCGATCAAGTCGATACAGGCCAGTCCTTTCAACTGCTCAAAGACGCGGTGGTCGTGTTGATCAACCCCGTAGTCCTTCACATATTTCAGCCGAAGCGCCTCAGGCCACTCGTTCGCTGCCCTCCCCAACCACCCGATCCACCGCCTGCAGAGGAGCACCGCATCGAAGACGAAGAGGTTCAAAAAGACCATGAGGCTGATGCTGCTCAACGTCAACACCTGGTCGACGCGGCAGCTGAATGCTCCGCGGCAGGGCCGGATAAATTCCTCATCGAAGATCCAATTACCGAGAGGAATCATGATTCCGGAATACAGCAGGAACAGGATGGCGACACGGAGTACCCGCTGCATAGGCAAACCTGCTTCCCGATACCAGCTCCAAGCCTGATCCGCCGTCATAGCAGCTCCAGGCGTCGGGTGATACACGCGCTGGAGATTGGTCCACAGCTTGGACGGCGAGAGATGAGAGCGGCGCTTCACCGTAAAGGAAAATTCGTCTGCCAGACGATCTTCGTTGACGAGCAGATCGCGCGAGGCTTTTACCAAAAAGATTAGACACAAGGTCGCCGCGAGCAGGCGCAGAATTTCGGTCGGCCAGATACTGGTTCCATTGGTCCACGAGAACGGTTCACCTGTGTCATGATGAGCGACAAGCGCGGCCGGCCCTCCTAGGACCCAGAACGCCGCAACCGCCAATGCAGAGAGAAACCCGACAACAAGCAGCGCACGATGATGACGACAAGCCCAACGCCAGAGGCGTTGCTGAGTCCAGAGCACGACTGTCCCGATCAGGAGGGAGATGCCGCCTATTGCGCCGATCGTCGGCCCCCTCGAAGAGAACATCCCATTTCCCTGCCCCTCGTCTTGCGGCTGGAGATCCGGCCTCATTGGATGAATCGTCCGAACCCCTTCCGTCTTCACGACACTCAAATCGACGGCGCCATCGCGGCCGATCTCAAACAGCCTCGGCGAGGCGGTGTGATAGACTCGATCTTCAGGAGCCATCGCCACACGATAGCCACCTGAACAGGACGCAGGGTCTTTCTTCGGATTCTCAGTCGAACGGCAGAGCACATGATTGGCCGCTCTCAGAGTCGCAAAGTAAGCGGCCGTTTGATAGCTGCCTCGGAACGGGGGGACGTCCCGCTGCAGACCTCCTTCCAGCTGTAGGCCGTGATGAGAGGCGATAATCATGTTGCGCGTCCACTTGTACTCACTGGCGTGGAGATAGCGCGCATCGATGTCGACGGTAAAGAAAATGGCATTGGGAAATGCGGGGCGCAACGCCTTCAGAACGAGCAGGGCATCGTAGGGATCGGTGCCTAAAATGCCGATAGCACGAGCCCCTTCTCCTTCATCGTGAATCCGCGCCGCGAGTGTACGCACATAGTCGAACTGGCTGGTCCCTTCGGGGCGTTCGAACTGGGCAATTTCCGGACGGGCTTCCTTCGAGGACTCGTTGGTCTTCTGCTTTGCGGCACGCCCGGCTCTCGCCTTGTCGTCACCGGGTATTTCTCCGTCGAGGCCGCTGAGATAGCTGTACCGAAAAACGTTCAGCGCGAGCGTTTCATAGTCCGCGGGGTGTTGGATCTGCAGATCAATGGCTTGCTGGATCGTCGGACACCACGATTTGACGGTCACAGGGACCTGAATTTTGGCGAGATCCGCCTCGGGCAGTTTCGCAATTCTGGCACAAGCCGCCGCTCGAAACTCGATGGGCAGTGCCCGTCCATAGAATGAATCCCACTCGCCGATGAGGATGACGGCATCCCACCCCAGCCGGACCTGTCGACGTTCCAGTTCGTCGACTAATTCTTCGAATAGCGCATCGTCCGAGCCGATGTCGTAGACTAGCCGGATCCCTGCGCGGGCAAGCCGCCGGTGAAATTCCTGTTCACAGTCTACGTACCCGCGGCATTCGTCTCCTCCCTCTGTCTCCGTGAAAAGCCCGTAAGCCAGGAGCCCCTTCATGGCGGTTGTCCAGGGCGAATAGAGCTCAACGGTGCCGTCTA
>JACPZN010000424.1 GCA_016195505.1 Nitrospirota bacterium
AGTTCGATAGCGCCCCTGCTCAATGACCTGCAGACAGACCGGTTCCCACTGCCCTAATTCACGGATGCTTTCGACTAGTAATCGATCATCCTCAAACGTCTCAGGATCAAACTTTCGACGTTTCTGGAGTGGGCTGTCCTCCACTATTGAACCGAGTGGAACCGTGATCACATTTTGCCGATACTGCACGGGCGCATCCAACAGCGTGGCAGCCACATTGATCCTGCCATACTGCGGCACGCGGCTCATCTCGGCCGCTACGGTTGCTCGACTCGGAAATACTTGCTTCGGGGCCATACTGCCTCCTAGACCACAGCGGCGCGTTCAATTTCTGTCTCGCCCACGGTTGCCTGAGCACGCGATTCGTTGATACCCAACTCAATTTCTCGCGCAACTTCACCAATGCTCAGCGCGACCTGCGAATTAGGCCGCGATCTCACCAATACGCGTTTCTCAATGTCGGACCAACCTGGTGAACTTTTCAGCCATAGGGAGGCCCGCACCGCCGTAAACATGGGGGCAGAGAATGACTCCAGATAAGCGCGCGCCTCATCCCCGACTCCGCGCATCGTTGTGCCATTAGGCAGGAAGCCCAAGAAACGCGGGCGGTTACTGTTCCGCCGCTGCCGGATGCTTTCAATTAGCTCAACGGTCGGGCCGATACCGTAATAATCGAACATGGACAGTCCAGTCGGAATGATTACATCGTCGCTGATCATGAGCGCTGACTGTTCCATGAATCGGTGGCCACCCGGGCAGTCGATCAGCACATAGTCGAATGTGCTGGCATCCAGGCGGGCGATCTCGGCCATCAGCACCGTATCCAGCAGGTGATACTGCTCATCCACTCGATCACGCGCGGTGGGTGTGTCGCTCAGGTCCCAACTCTCCACGTTCTTAACCATCAGTGACCCTGGCACTATCCACACATTCTCGATGGGTGTGCTTTGGATCAGTTCGGGAAGAGACCTTACCCCGATCAATGCGATGCCAATCGTGTCCTCAAACACATCCACATGTGGCGCCAGCGTTTGGGATAAACACGCCATGCCGTCCAGGTCCAGGAACAGCACGCGCCGATTGAACATCTGGGCCAGCGCCGCGCCGACGTTCACACACAGGGTGGACTTCCCCACCCCGCCCTTTTCTGACATGAAAGAGATGATTCGCATAAGGTTGCTACCTCCGGTTTGATTTATGACCCTATCGTAGCAAATCGTCGCAGCCCGAATATTACGTCTGTATTACGGCAAAGATAAGGCTCAGGGGTGGAAACGACGTGAGGTCGCGCCCCGCTGCGGGCCGCTGACGTAAACCCGAGCTACGGTTCACCTCGGATTTATTGGGGAAATCGGCCATCTCGTTGGAAACGACGTGACGTCGCGTGAAGCCGCAAGGTCGCTACGACTCATGCGAGCCGGCATCCCAGGTGCCTCTTTTACAAAATCAAGTTGAATGCAGATTTGCCTAGGCCAATGGCATCTGAGACTCGACGCCTGCCAGGCGGTGCGCTCTCACTCAGCCCGGTCGCGTGTCAGATGAGCTCAGCGCCGAGCAGGTTGAGGATAACGAAATCTCTTAGAGAGAGGGCGCGGTCGAATGTAGCAATAAGTTGTAGGTGCTAAGGCTAAAGGGTTGGTACGAGGCAGATAGAGGGGAGTGGCAGGAGTAAGACAGAAGGATAAAGGGCATGAAAGATAAACACGAAAAGAAGGAGGAAGGAAGCTGGATAAGGAATAGTGAAATGGGTTAGTCCAGAAATAGAGATAGAAAAAAGCACACAGCAGAGATAGCCTGACGAAAGTGAAATGCAGGGCATGGGTGGAGCTGAAATAGATGTAACAGTATATATCTGTCACCACCTTTTTTTCGGGAAAACGAGGCGTTTTCATCAATTTCGAGTTAAGTAGTTAAGTCTTATTTTCCAACCTACCTTATAGCCTATAAACCATTGAATTTGTCTCTACGCTGTCAGGCACCGTCGTCATTAGTTTGATTTCGTAAACAACCCGGATGGACCCCACTGGCAGGTCGTTAGGTTCGGTGTCCGAACCATACTGCTGCACTCCATCCCTGCAATATCTCTCGTCGCAGAGGCCGGTCAGCGTTACGCGACCCATGTCGCTGACCTATTGGCACCGCAGCACGCGTGCCACTGGGTCAGCCAAATGCCCTGGACAATTGACTTCGTCCCTTGG
>JACPZN010000425.1 GCA_016195505.1 Nitrospirota bacterium
ATGGGCCAATAAGATCAATCTCCACCCGCACTTCTTCCAGTTCGACACCAGCGCGTCCGACGGTCCCACGATCGGATTCTCCTACGACATGTCTCTGCGGGCCTTCACGATGCTGAAAGACCCTCAACCGGATAAGGGCATGCCGCTCCCAGGCAACACAGTGCTCACCGGCGATACCAAGGCTGGCGCGATCAGCATCACGGTCGCGGATACGTCCAAGTTCCATGTCAATATCGAACTGGGCGTGGGGATGGACGATCCGAAATACTTCGAAGTGGCTCGGATCAAAACGATCAACGGGAAAACCATTACCTTTGATAGGCCGTTGCAGTACGGACACAAGAAGAACGACATTGCCAGCGTCGAGTTTATTCGTGAGCGGTGGTATGTGGATGCGGATATGGGCACCGTGTTCTGGCATGATCATGTGTTCGGCACCGATACCTGGGGGCACGGCTTGTTCTCCGCTTTCATTATCGAGCCGCCGCGCTCGACCTATCATGATCCGGTGACCGGGAAAGAAATCCGCAGCGGCCCTATCGCGGATATTCACACGATCGAGCCGGTTTCGGCCCAGATCCGGGGTAGTTTCCGCGAAGTCATGATGCACATAATGGACAGCAACGCACGGACAGCGGAGCTGATTACCACGGACAATCCTCAAGCGAAAATGAATGCGGTCACTGTGGAAGGCCCGCCGTCGCATCAGTTCCCTGATCGGATCAACAAGTCGGCGATGCGGTTCTTGAACGGAGGGGAAGCCACCACCGGAAGCGGCTACGGCATGCGCGTAGAACCACTGAGCGTGCGGCTCATGAACAATCCGGACCCATCGAAGCTCTTTATATCCGGTATTCACGGCGACCCGGGCACTCCGTTGTTGCGGGCCTATCTCGGCGATCCCATTCTGGTGCGGGCACTTGTGGGATCCGCCAATGAAGTGCATACCTGGCATGTGACCGGCCACTGGTTTCCGATGGAGCGATATGGGACCACGGCGATGCCGCGCAGCACCATCCATCTGGTGATCGGCGAGCGCTACGATCCGGCGATCCCAGCAGCCGGCGGTCCACAGAAACAGGCCGGCGACTATCTCTACTATAGTGGCCGCGCGTCGCACTTTGCGGAAGGCAGTTGGGGATTGTTCCGGGTCTTCGACGAGTTGCAAGGAGATCTGAAACCGCTTCCAAGCCGCGAGCAGATTGAAAAGTCCGCACCGTCGATCTGTCCGTCTGACGCCCCCGTGAAGACTTTCAACGTGTCGGCGATCGATCAGAATATCCGGTACCACGACGGGGCGCCGGGTGTGATGGAAGTCGATCTGGAACGGAAAATGGTGTTCGGCAACGAGCAGGGCAAGATGTACGTGCTCGACGGTGATCGTGGCCGGGTGAAGGCCGGAGAGTTACGGCCGAGCCCGCTGACCTTGCATGTCAACGTCGGCGACTGTGTGAAAATCAATCTGAAGAATGAGATGGCGAAGGAACGGGCGGGATTCCACGTCGATATGATGGCGTTCAATCCAAAGGATTCGTTCGGCGCCAATGTCGGCAACAATCCGGGCGATCAAACGATCGGTCCTGGGCAGAGCAAAACATACACGCACTACGCCCATCCGGAATACGGGGAACTGGCTGCCCTCATTCAAGATTGGGGGAACGTGGTCGAGAATCCGCGGAACGGCTTGTTCGGCTCGATCATTATCGGTCCAAAGGGATCGCGCTACCGCGATCCGATGACGGGCGACGACATCACGATGAAGAGTAGTTGGCGTGCCGACGTGCTCGTGGATCGGACGATCCCCGGGCACGAAAACCGGAAGAACTACCGCGACTTCTCGTTGATGTTCCAGGACGAGGATAACAACATGGGCGTAAGCTTCATGCCCTACCTCCAGCAGGTAGCCGGCATCACGGCCGTGAATTACCGGTCCGAACCGACCGCCTGGCGGATGGAAAAGGGCTGTGAAGTGTCGGAGATTTTCAGCTGCGCCAAAGCCGGGGATACCCCCTCGACGCCGCTGCTGCAGGCACATGTCGGAGATCCGGTGGCCATTCATGTGCTGGGCGCGTTCAGCGAGCAGGTTCAGCTGTTCACCGTCGAC
>JACPZN010000426.1 GCA_016195505.1 Nitrospirota bacterium
GAGAGTCAGATTTCATGGACCCCAACGAGTCTCAAGACCATTCTTCATGAGCAGCTCGCCGGCGACCAGGTGCTCATCGTGTCCAATCGCCAACCGTACGTCCATAACTGGCGAGGTCAGAAGATCGACGTACAGGTTCCGGCGAGCGGGTTAGTCTCGGCGCTGGAACCGGTCATGCGTGCCTGTTCCGGGGTGTGGGTCGCACATGGGAACGGGTCGGCGGACCGAGACGTCGTGGATGAACGCAGCCATGTCGGCGTACCGCCGGAACATCCCACATATGAGATTCGCCGCGTATGGATTACTGCAGAAGAAGAGGCGGGCTACTACTATGGATTTGCGAATGAGGGGTTGTGGCCCCTGTGCCATATCGCCCACGTCCGGCCCACGTTCCGCTCGTCGGATTGGAAAGACTATGTGACCATCAACGAACGATTCGCCCAGGCCGTTTACGAGGAAGCCACCACCGACAATCCGGTCGTTCTGGTACAGGATTATCATTTTGCCCTGCTTCCGAAACTGATTCGAGATAGATTGCCGACCGCAACGATCATCATGTTTTGGCACATTCCCTGGCCTAACGCGGAAAGTTTTGGGATCTGCCCCTGGCGCCAGGAAATTCTGGAAGGGCTCCTCGGGAGCAGCATTCTTGGGTTTCACACCAGGGTCCACTGCAACAATTTCATCGACAGTATCGATCGGGTCCTTGAGGCGCGCATCGATCGGAACAGTTCAACGGTGTCGTATGGGGGCAAGGTGACGTCGGTCAACCCCTATCCGATCTCCATCGAGTGGCCCCTGCAATGGATCCAAGGTCAGCAGTCGGTGCCGGAGTGCCGAACCAAGGTACGGGAACTCTATGGGCTGCCGCCTGATCGTTTCGTGGGTATCGGGGTGGAACGTCTGGATTACACCAAGGGAATACTGGAACGGTTCATGGCGGTGGAGCGGCTGTTGGAACTCCAGCCGGAATGGATCGGGAAGTTTACGTTTGTCCAGATTGCCGCTCCCAGCCGCTCGATTATCGATCAGTACCAGCATTTCACAAGCCAGGTGAATGCATTGGCCAAGCAGATCAACAAGCGGTTTGGGCAAGACGGCTATGAGCCCATCTGCTTGCTGGTTCAACATCACGACCCACCTCGGGTCTATGAGTGTTATCGCGGTGCGGATGTCTGTGTCGTCAGCAGTCTTCACGACGGGATGAACTTGGTTGCCAAAGAGTTTGTCGGCGCCCGCGACGACGAGCAGGGCGTCTTGATTCTTAGTCAATTCACGGGAGCTGCCCGCGAGTTGACGGAGGCGCTCGTAATCAACCCGTACGACATCGATCAGTTCGCCGCTGCGCTTCACATGGCCCTCACCATGCCCAAAGTGGAGCAACGTGCCAGGATGAGGAGCATGCGTGGGTTGATCCAGGAATTCAACGTCTACCGCTGGGCAGGACGCATGCTCATGGATGCCGCCCGTATGCGACAACGGGAATGGGTGATGAAACAGGTCAAGCGCACAAGCTTGCTGAGTTGATCGGCTGACGATGGACTATCTCTTGTCGGACAAAGGCAGACGTGGTCTTGAGGCGCTCCTGAAGGGCCGTTCTCTCTTTGCCTTTGATTTTGATGGGACGTTGGCAAAGATCGTTCGCGATCACCACACCGCGAAGTTGGGACGACCGATCCGCTTCTGGCTCGGAGAACTCGCCAGGCGCGCCCCGACAGCCATCATTTCCGGGCGTTCCGTGGAAGATCTATGGGCCCGTGTCGGCACCGCCGTGACTTATCTGATCGGGAACCATGGGCTGGAAGGTCTTCATGCGACGCCGCAAGTCATGCAACAGGCCCGAGACACCAGTAGAGGATGGAAACAGCTCATCGAAGAACGATTCGGTGCCGAGTTGACTCGGCATGGTGTGTTCGTCGAGGACAAATCCTATTCGCTCTCATTCCATTACCGGAGTGCGGGTCAGAAGGATGATGCCCGAGCGCTCGTTTTCCGTATCTTGGCCGAATTGTCTCCTCTTCCTCGCATCGTCCTTGGAAAGGCTGTCGTCAATGTGCTGCCGTCAGCGGCACCGCACAAGGGTGCGGCATTGTTGGAGTGCATGCACCGGTGATCGAGGCACTCACGCCTGGGGAGGCTACCGCGCACATGGGATTGTGCAGACCAATTAGCATCGTGATGGATGGAGCAGAGAAGCACATTCCACGCAGACTTCCCTTGCAATGCTTTTCCATTTCCTAACCCTCTTTTTCCTTCTCGCATACCCGTTCCCGTCATAGAGTAGAGCCCAGGGTTGTTCTCAGCTGCGGAGGTATCCAATGTTTGAACTCCTGTTCGCCGGCGCCCTGGTGCTTCTCATCTGGGCGTTGTCGTTGAAACATTCGATCTTCAAAACCCTCGCTCGAATCTTCACCGCCCTAGTTGCACTGGCATCGGCCACAGCGATGGTGCTTCTCTTTATGGTAGGCCAAAAGGCCCATTGGACGAGTGATGGGCCAGGGATGTTGCTGGTGATGGTGGGCATCCTCTTTTGCGGAATGTTCACGTTCGTCTTCGGGGGGTTGTTCTTCACCTCTTTCAACCGTTCAGCATGAAAGGGCCAGTCAAGTCCTACTCGCCCCACCTGTTGGAGGAGCATGCTAACGCGGCCGCTGGTCGGGCTGTGCACCGGACCCTTCTCTCCCGATCAGAAGATCATAGGGAACGAAATCGTCGCTCAACTCAACCCCTGTCGGCCACGGCTCAATCCGACGGGAGTTCAGCAGCGCGATCGCCTCGATCGGCAGTTGGCGATTGATTGCCAGCTCTGTCACTTTCTTCACGATGCGATCAGGGGAACCCGTTTCGATCGGACGACCGCCAAAGAAAATCAGATTCCTGGCTTGGCTCATTCCTGTCTTCCAAGGGCCCTCGACGGCAAAAGTTGTCAGGACCGGGAAGGCTCGTTTCATGGTTTGCACTACCGCCGCTGCTCGGGAGAGGTCTCCTTCCCTGCCGGACGACGCCAGGTTGACCGCCACGACCCCGTCAGGGTTCAGATGCGTGCGCACAAGCGTGAAAAACTCCACGGTCGTCAGATGAAAAGGGATCATGTCCCGCGCAAATGCATCGATCCAAATGACATCATAGGTGCAACCCGTTCCGTTTAGAAATGCTCGTCCATCTTTGACTGATACGTGGTGATTGGCAGGTGCGCGATAGTCAAAGTATTCCTCCGCCATGCGTACGACGATCGGGTCGAACTCCACTATGTCTAGCTCCAGTGCAGGCCAATGCCGTGCCAACCACTTCGCCAGTGATCCTCCGCCATGGCCGAGAATTAGCCCGCGTTTTGGTTCGGAGGCCAGTGCCAGCGAGGACACCATCAACTGGCTATAGGGAAGAAAGAGCGAAACGGGATCGGACTTCCACATCGTGGCATGAAATGTTCGATCCAAGATAAGATAGCGAAAGAGTTGATCGTCACGGATTCTGACCTGCTGATAGGGACTGTCTTCTTGATGGACCGGTGCATTCAACCGCTGGATCGGATTTAGCGCCAACGTTCCCAATATCGTGGAGGATACGAGACCTGCGAAGAATACGAGTGGCCGGACCGGCATGCCTTTCAAGAGCCACAAAAGCCCGAGCACAATTTGAATACCACCCAGCCAAGCTATGAGAGCCTGACTGCCGATCCAAGACAAGAGAAAGAATGCCGTTCCCCAGGTTCCCACCAAACTGCCGACGGTCGACAGCGCAATCATGCGCCCCGTGTGGCGACCGAGATGCTCCATGTCTGCCACTGCCAGACGCAACATCGCCGGCAACACACCGCTTAACCCGAAGGCAGGCGGTGCAAGGAGTATGGTTGCCGCGAGGCACGGCCCCCATCGAGGATCCTGTACAAGCTTCTCAACCTGGAACAAGATGGGCAGGCTGCTCCACGCAACGAGAAAGGTCCAACTGCCTGAAAAGAATAATAACCCGGCGAGGACCGCTCCACCTGAGTAGCGATCGGAAATCCAGCCACCAAAGGCGTACCCACTGCTCATCGCAGCCAAGATCACCCCGATCAATGCGCCCCAGACAAACAACGA
>JACPZN010000028.1 GCA_016195505.1 Nitrospirota bacterium
CAGTCCATACTGATTAATGGGGTGAGGGCTGTCCTCTTCGCGATAGGGCGTACGTTGCAGGCCGTCAAACACGTAGTCGGTCGAGAGATAGATCATGCGGGCTCCGACTCGAGCTGCCGCCTTCGCGACCTGCTCCGTTCCCTTAACATTGACCGCCATGGCCAGGGCCGGCTCACGCTCTGCTCCGTCCACATCGGTGTAGGCTCCGGCATGAATGATCACATCTGGGCATGCTTCAACAACCTGCTCTTCAATCCCCGACCGCGTGAGATCAAACTTCGGCAGATCTTTAGGGATGACGGTCTCATGTGCCAACATCCGGCAGAGTTCACTTCCCAGTTGCCCAGTAGTTCCGGTGATGAGAACGCGCATCGCTCAATATTACCCCGTTACCCCTTCCTTCAGTCGCTTTCCATACAGCTGTTTATAATATTCGCGGAATTCTCCTGATTTGATTGGCCGCCACCAGGAGGTGTTCAATCGATACCACTCCACCGTGTCGTGGAGCCCCTGCTCAAACGGAATACTCGGCTGCCAGCCGATCCGGCGCAACTTGCTGCAATCCATAGCATAGCGCCGATCATGTCCGGGTCGATCTTGCACAAAACGAATCAGGCTCTTCGGCTTTTCAAGATAATCCAGCATCTGCTGCGCGACGACGAGGTTCTCCCGTTCGTTCCCGCCCCCCACGTTGTAGACTTGTCCCGGTTCACCATGAAAGAGCACATGCGCAATCGCGGCACAATAGTCTTGAACGGCCAGCCAGTCACGGCGTTGACGCCCATCCCCATAGAGGGGAAGCGGCTGATCGTCAATGGCATTCGTAACAAATAACGGGATGAATTTCTCCGGATATTGATTGGGACCGTAGGTATTACTTCCTCGGGTGACCATGACAGGGAATCGATAGGTCGTCCAATAGCTCAAGACAAGCAGATCGCCCCCCGCCTTGCTGGCTGAATAGGGGCTACGCGGCGCCAATTGATCTTCCTCCGTCGACGAGCCTGTTTCGACGCTGCCGTAGACTTCGTCGGTGCTGACTTGAAGAAATCGTTGGACACCGGCACGACGGGCTTCTTCAAGCAGCACACCGGTCCCGACGACATCCGTACGTGCAAAGCTGCCCGGGTCGAGGATCGACCGGTCCACATGAGTTTCCGCAGCACAGTTGATGACACCTTCAACCTGATGCACCTGTAGAACCGACGAGACGACATGCTGATCGCAAATATCGCCTTGGACGAATGTATACTGTGGGTGCCCCTCAATCGTCGCGAGATTGGCTAGATTGGCCGAATACCGCAGCGCATCGAGATTGACAACGGTATGCTGAGAAGATGAAAGCAGCCGACGGACGAGATGTGAGCCGATGAAGCCGGCACCCCCGGTAACGAGAATCCTCATGAGAGATCCAGCTCGTTCGCCCCAGTTTGGCTGACCAGCTGATTGGCCAGATGGAGGGACTCGATGGTCCCGGCATCCGTCCACCACCCATCAAGCAGATCCCAGGTCAGACTCCCGGCCTTGATATACGCGTTGTTGACGTCGGTAATTTCCAATTCCCCGCGCGCAGAAGGCTTGAGCGTTCGAATAAACTCGAACACCTGCGCATCGTAGAAATAAATTCCAGTCACGGCGTAAGGCGATCGCGGATGTACCGGCTTCTCCTCGATCTTCGCGACACGACTACCTTCCAAAACCGGCACGCCGAATCGTTGCGGATCTTTGACTTCCTTGAGCAGAATCTTCGCCCCTTTCTCCTGCCGTCGAAACTGGTCCGCTGATTTCGCAACGTTCCCTTGGATGATGTTGTCGCCCAAGACGACACAAATCGCTTCCCCATCGGTAAAGTATTCGGCCAAGCGAAGCGCATCGGCAATTCCGCCTTCTCCTTCCTGATAGGTATAGTTGAGATGCTTGAGGCCGAACTCCTTGCCGTTCCCGAGCAACTTCAGAAAGTCCCCGGCGTTGTTGCCACCGGTAACCAACATAATTTCGGTCACACCGGCATTCACCAGCGTCTGAATCTGATAGTAGATCATCGGCCGATCGTAGATCGGAAGCAAATGCTTGTTCGTCACCTTCGTGAGCGGTAACAACCTGGTTCCTAATCCACCGGCCAGCACAACGCCTTTCATGACACGATTCTCCTACTTCCGTCGGTCGTTCGCCATTCTTATCGGTTATTGTTGGTTGAACTTGAGGAGGGACCGTATTTCTCTACGGTAATCGAGGGCATGGACAAAAAACGAGGATCGACAAGGCAGGCAGACTATGACACGCGTTGAGACAGCAGAGGATTGAAACTCGGCACGAGTCG
>JACPZN010000007.1 GCA_016195505.1 Nitrospirota bacterium
GCATCTCTGCGAGCAAAGCCTGGTCGGAGCTGAAATCCATGCTGCCGCGCTGCCGCTCTCCCCCGCACTGTTGGCCTACGCCAACGCCTCGCACACCGATCCCGCGACGCTGGCGTTGCAGGGCGGCGAAGACTATGAGCTGTTGTGGACCGTGTCACCATCCAAGTCTCGCCGATTGCACCACGCCGCGAGCCAGCTGGGTCGGCGCGTGACATGCATCGGCGTGATCCGCTCGCAGCGGTTCGGGATACAGATGAAGTTCGATGACGGCAGGAGACGGCCGATCCCCATCACCAGCTACGAACATTTCCGCTGATGTCCGCTCCGAACAAACAGGCCTCCGCCGCACGCAACCGATCATTCCGAGCCCTGCTGCGCCAAGTGCTGCACTTACAAGAATCTCCGCAACGGACGGCGTTGGCCTTTGCCCTGGGCGTGTTCATTGCGTTCTCCCCCGCCTATGGCCTTCATACGGCAATGGTGGTGCTCTGCACCTGGCTCTTCGGTCTCAATTTTGTGGCGCTGTTGGCCGGCGCCTTTGTCAACAATCCTTGGACCCTCATTCCGATTTTAGGGGCGACCTATTGGACCGGCGCGCTGCTCTTGGGGCGTGCGGATACGCCGACCTTCGATTGGCATGACCTCAGTTTCTCCGGCATCTACCAGCAAGTTCTGCCCTATGCAGTTCCATTCGCACTTGGTGGACTCGCTCTCAGTGTGATCGGAGCCCTGTTGGCCTACCCTGCCGCTTACCTGCTGATCCTCAGGTATCGTCCTCCAGTCCATGCACCCGTCGCTGAACCATTGCCGCCTCCTGATCGGGTGGGCTAAGATGCCCGCCTATGATGATGGATCGGTTGGAACGGTCGAATGCACCCTATGACGGATCGGCGCTGATCGCAGATCCCATTCACAAATATGTTTCCTTCACCGTTCCCTTCGCCGATCCGGATCCGCACGAACGCACCGAGAAGGACCTGATCGATTCACCCTGGGTTCAGCGGCTTCGGTACATCTACCAACTGCAAAGCGCCCGCTGGGTCTATCCCTCGGCCGAACATACCCGCTTCGTCCATTCGTTGGGCACAATGCACGTGGCCGGACGATTCGCCCGGCATCTCTATCCGTTCCTCCAGAAGGCCGTCAAAGATGTGCCCTCTGCCAACTATGTCGAAGAACTCCTGCGCGTGACCGCCCTGGTCCACGATATCGGACACGGTCCGTTCTGCCACTTTTTCGACGACAATTATCTCCATGGGTTTCACCTCACGCATGAAAAGCTGGGACAGATCATTATTCGAGAGTATCTGGGACCCCTCATCAGGAAAATTCGCCGAAGCCCGTCGGGGCCCTTTGCAAAGGGAGAAGAACTGAACCCGGACCAGATCGCCCACCTGATCCTGAAAGAAAAAGGAAAAGATAATTCGCGCCTTCCCCGCTGGCTGAACATGCTCCAACCGGTCATCTCCGGCAGCTACACCGGGGACAACCTGGACTATGTCTTGCGGGATTCGTACATGTGCGGTGTGGCAGTGGGTCCGGTTGATCTGACGCGACTGATCCACTACACCATCGTGACCGAGAAGGGCTTTACGATTCACAAGACCGGCCTGCCAGCGCTACAGATGTTCCTCAACACCAGGATGTACCTCTACTCCAATGTGTACTTCCACCGCACCACCAGAGCTATCGACATCCATCTGCGCGACATTTTCGGCGAGACCATGAAGCTGCTCTTTCCCCACGACCCGCGCAAGCATATGGATGACTATCTTGCCCTCACAGATTGGTCGCTCCTGGAAAAAGTCCGAAGCTGGAAGCGGACGCGCCAAAAAGCACTCCGCCGACTGGGGGATGAATGGGGACGGATTCTGGACCGCGACGTAAAGTGGAAGATGGCTTACAGCACGGTGTTGAAGGAAAAAGGGCAGGAGCGCGGCATGGCGTTCCCCAGCCATCAGCACTTCGAGCAGCAAATCGCGAAAGAGTTGCCGAAAGAACTAAAGGGCCTGGAATTTCGTGTGGACATGGCCCCATTGGATCCCAGGCCGGATCCAAAAGATCGCCGCGGCAATCCGTTATATGTCTATGACCCGGGGACGGGACAGGTCTCGACCGAGCCGCTAGAAGAATTCTTGGATCTCCTGCCCACTAGGCTCGTCCAATTTCGTATCTATTCGCTCGACCATGCCCACGACGCAGCCCTTTCCCGCGCCGCGGCGACCGTTCTCAACAAGACCCCCTCGAGTCTCGAATCAAATTACTAGACGGCTGACAGACATCTTCCTCATACAGATGTGGTGGGACTACGCGCAGAGTCGGAGAGATTAGGCGGGGACGTTCAACGGCAGGTTTTTCATCAAATGGGCTTTTTTGGTTTTCATGACTTCCCGTTGCTCATTCGACGGGAAATGGGCACCGCGCTTCGTCGTGGGAAACCGGTTGTCGAATCGCTCGATGGCCTCAAGCGCTTCTGCGTCTTCCCCTGCCCGAATCAGGAGCTGCATGAGGCGGAGATAGGCCGGGACCAAAAGCATGAGATGCCGAACTTCCTTCGCCGCCTCAGTCACATAGCGATATCCCGAAATTGATACTTCTTGATTAACCTTTTCATAGCAGAGCGCCTCGATCATATGAACCGCAAGACGATCCGTTTCTGCGCTGATGCTGCGTTCCCACTGCCCGTTCACTAAGGCGCGTAATTCTTCGACGGTCAGTTGGACGCCGCCTTTCCGCCGTCCTCGACTCGACCGCAACCGTTCCAGAACCCCTCTCGCTTCCAACCATCCCCCGTACAGGCCGACCAACACGCCAAGACAAGGAACCGGTCTCTTACATTTCCCACTGAGGGGAGAAAATCCTTTTTTCGCGACCTGCGACGGCGAGAAGACCAATCCGTTCGACCCGGAACAGACGTCACAGACGTGATCAACATCCGGAGTGACATAGACATACATACGAGTGCCTGAGCGATCGAAAATATCGATGGCCAGGATGCGGCCGGCCATGATTTGCATTTGATAGTACTGCCACAGCACCAAGAGGCCAAGAATGGCCACTAAGTACATCGTGATATCTGGAAAATGAAGCTCTCCAAACATAGCTCCCTCCGGGAAACCTTACTCCACTTGTGTATTGAGAATACCAGCGACCATGTGGATCGCCTAAAGAATTCTCTATTTTCTCAAACGGGTACCGCACCCGATCTGTCCTGAATCCAAAGCTCGCCCCTCTCTCAGCCCTCCCACAACTGTAGTCTTACCGTTCCCGTGCGGAACTGGCAGGGATCATGCACTGATTGCCCCAGACAGCCTTGTCAGCTGAGACCCAAGAGGAGGCACGCCATGACGTTTACAGGGAAACTCGCGTTAATCATCGTCGCACTTTCCATCTGGTTGGCGATTCCGTCCTACGCCCAACTCGGAGGAGGACAGCAGGATGCAGCGAAAATCTTGAACAATATGCCCCCTGACCTGCTCGCGAAAGTGCAGTCGTTAGCACAGATGCTTCAACAGGGAATCAAGGACGGCAAACTAACGGATGAAGAGGTCAAACAGGGGATGATGTCCGGACATCTGGGAGAGAAGCTGAAACAGTTGAGCCCGGAGGCAGGGCAACTCCTCGAGGAAATCAGCGACGCCTCGAAGCAAGGCAACGGTGGTGTGAGGGACGGGCAGATCAACCCCTATCACACCGTTTTTATCCTCTGCAGAACGATCGGCAGAAGTGTCAAGTTAAGCAACGACCCCATCACCCGACTCGTGCCGTGAGTGTGGCTGGGTCAGCGGATGCACCGGCCTATGTGGATAGGGGGAGTGAGCGGATGAATCGTTTCCTGGACCCGTTTTCTGTGCGGCATGGCGTGGTTGTCGATCAAGCGAGCGGCAGAGAGGCTTGGAGGGAAAGAGGGGTTAGTTAACGGCTGCGTTTGGCGATAAGTTCCCTGACGGCTGGGACAAGTTCGTTGGGAATTTCCATCACCGTTTGGGTTTTGTCCTCCGCAGCGGCTTCGTCTTCGGCGACTGCTTCATCCTCTGTCTGTGCTTCGTAATGCGCCAACACACGACGAACCCTGGCTTCATCCCAACCCGGGGGGAATTTGCCTGGTGTTTTCATGATTTTTCCTCCGTCGTCTCCGGTAGACCATCACCGGCACATAGATCACACGCAAGTAACGGCCTGCCCGAGTTTAGCCAATAGCGACTCTCGATCCCTCGCGCCCTGGCCGATCCTCTCCCGGGGCTCTCAACACATCTTCAACCTCACCCTCGTCCACGGCATGACCATAGATGTGCGGCGAGCCGGTCGCCGGGTCAAGATAGAATCGGATGTTCATCCCTTAGACGTCCCATTAAAATGCCCGCTCATGTTCCCTTCTCTGCGGTCTCGCCGAGATCGTTTACGATAAGCCTGAACTGTTCCAGCGCGGCTTCGAGGTCGTCGTCGATTTCCGAGTAAAGAAATGGTGACTGACACTAGCGAACTGCTCACACGCTCAGGAAAAGACTCCCGACCCTTTGCTCTCAACCAGACGCAGGGAATAGACCATGCTATACTGTGCCTATGATTAAACGGACCCTGAACAAAACCAATCCTTACCTCGCCGACCCTGCCAAGCGCCGTGCCATGTTTCAGATGGCCGTATATACTTCCACGGACATTGAAGGCGTCAAACTCACCTCATCCGACTTGAGCGCGCGAATCAGAACCCCTCGCCGCATTAGCTCCCGTGAATCTGCAAAGTCCTCTCGATCACCACAGTAAATAGTTTCGCCATCGGTTCATAATTGTGGTCCAAGCCAGCTTGCACCGCAGCAAAATATTCCTGCCGTTTTCGACCTGATAGTTTGTCAAAGTACAGGGCCGGCAATCCCGCTTGCAGTCCCATGATCACAGCCAGAATTCTCGCAACTCGACCATTGCCCTCGCGGAAGGGATGAATCAGCACCAACTCCACGTGAACCTCTGCTAGACCCGTAGCGAGGCGCTCAATCGATCCCGAGCGACAAGGCGTATGACGCTTGAGCGGACCATCTTCGAATTCGGCCATCAGTTTAGGGATCTGCGCAGCCGCAGCAAACGTGAAGGAGTCCTTCTTTACGTTCACCTGGCGATACTTTCCCGCCCAAAGATAAATCCGCCCCAACCAGAGTCGATGAATCTGGCAAATATCTGTGGCAGTAAATCGATGATCACTGTCATAGAGACCTGCCAGCTCTTCGAGCACGCGCACCTGTTCGTGCCCTTCAATTCGGTCCATCTCACGCTTGCTCGTGATACCAAGAAGATTCTTCAGCACGCGACGGCGAGAGCCAGGCTCGAACTGATCCTCGTCAAGGTCAGAAGTGTCGTAGCGATCTTTCTTGCGCATACCAATTAAATCGACTTACCCGGAGATTCACCGCCAAGGTCATTCGCAATCAATCTGAACTGTTCAAGCGCCGCTTCCAGGTCGTCGACGATTTCTTGGGCGATGATGTCGGGATTGGGAAGATTGGCGCTGTCTTCGAGCGACTCGTCCTTGAGCCAGAAGATGTCGAGGCTGGCTTTGTCGCGGGCGATCAGCCCGTCGTAATCGTAAGCGCGCCAGCGGCCAGCGGGGTTCTTTTCGATCCAGGTCGACTTCCGGTCGTGGCGGTTTTTCGGGTTGTAGCACTTCACGAATTCGTCGAGGTCTTCGCGTTTGAGCGGGTTCGTTTTGAGCGTAAAGTGCATGTTGGTGCGCAGGTCAT
>JACPZN010000023.1 GCA_016195505.1 Nitrospirota bacterium
GCCATCTTGCTTTTCGAGGCAAAATTGGTAAAGCCGCCGGCCAATGACACACCCTGGAGGACCGTTGCGTAGGACTTGATTGGGTATTTGCCAGGCTTGAGAACTTCTCCAAGTACATAAATGAAGTAGCTATTCACTTCCTTGATACTCACCGAAACATTTGGATTTTCCTTAAACTCCGTGAGTCGTGCTGCGATCCTAGCCGCAACCTGGGCCGAACTGAGTCCGCTCGCCTGCACATCCCCGATCAGCGGAAGGGAGATTTTTCCATCCGGGCGAACCACCACTGTTCGAGATAAATCCTGATTGCGCCAGACCGTCACCTCAAGGACATCTTCAGGTCCCAGCAGGAATTCCTTTGAGATCGGTTTTGCGGCCTCATCCAACGCTTCTTTGGAGACGGATACGCAGCCGATCGGCATACCGATCAAAAACAAGGCGACGACAACCACTCTTACTGGGGTCATTTTTTTCGACATCTCCCTGCTTCGACGGTATTGGGTCATACGTTCACTTCCTACTTAATCAGCACCATCGTTTCCGAAGGAACCACTATGGTATCTCCTGGCTTCAACTGGATATTCTGCGGTGATTCGTCGCGCATGATGATGTCGTCATAGCTTGCCTTGATCTTGATATCTTTTCCACCCTGCTCGCCAAATCGGAAGACTACGATCTTATTGCGCGCTGCGGCGGAAGTGAAGCCGCTGGCCAAGGTGATGGCCTGAAGCAACGTGGTTTTACTTTTGAGCGGGTACTTCCCTGGCTTCGAAACCTCTCCGAGAACATAGATGGCATAGCTATTTACTTCTTTTACGACAATCGAGACTTGGGGGTTCTCTTTAAATTCTTTCAGCTTCTCCGCAATGGCCTCTGCCAGCTGTGCTGCCGTTCTACCAGCTGCCCCAACATCTCCAATGAGAGGCAAAGAAATGCGGCCATCGGGTCTCACCGCTACGACTTTCGAGAGATCTGTGTTTCTCCATACCGTGATCTCAAGAACATCTTCAGGACCAATGGTGTAGTCGGATGTGACGATAAGAGAAGACTTTTCTACTGCTTCTGAAGGCCGATGTGGCAGAGACACAGCTCCCTGTGGCTGGCCGGACGTTGACTGAGCCATTGCAGAGCTAACGCCAAAAACGAGAACAAACCTTACGATCAGCATCCAGCCCACTAGTTTCATGAACGCAGCTCCTTTTCCTCGCACATACCTCACGAGATTTAATCAAATCGGCCCGTGGCAGGAATGCGAACTCAGAACATGAACTTGAGCCCGACGAAGTAGGCTCCATTGCCATTTGGCTTCCCAAACGGCAACTTCCTGGTCCACCGGACCTCAGCGAGGGTTGGAGTTTCAGCGATGGTGATCGGAGTAGGCACATAGACTTTCAGCACCTGCTCGACGTCTGGAGCTTGATCCATCAACACCAACATGCCCCCGCTGCTGATATTCAGCGAGAGCGCTTTCCCGTCCCGCGATGAAATAGTTTCGCCCTCCACCGGCGATGTCATTTCATAGGGGATCGCTCTGAGCAACGCCGCTCGCTCGCTATGGTTTTCATGACTATCCCTCATCGGCCACTCCCACTCTGTCTGTGCCACGTCGTTGCCTCCTCGGTAAGAGAGCATGTGCAATGCGTTTCTGCGTTTCAAAATGAGATCACTCCTCCTTCAAATTCGGCGACTTTGACCAATCTCCTTTTAACCAATCTCGTATAGCCTGTACTCGTCCAGTCACATCTCACCGTGAAAATCACCGTGAAAAATTCTCACCCACAGCGTCTGCGGTGAATATAAGTGTCGCCCTCAGGATCGACAATACCGATGATGTAGGCTGCATTCTCGAAGGTATATGTTGACTCCCCCAAAGGGGTTAGGTACTATTTCTACTCCGACCAAGATCGAGTTCTAACATTCCGTTGAATATGCTCGTTTGTCTACAATAAGACTCAACTACTGACTACAATGGGCGAACCCACCACTAACCTCGACCAAACAGACGCTCTTGCCGATCAGAGAGCCGGATCTGGAATTGTGGTGCTTTCGGCATCTATGCAACTCCTCCACATGAACCGGCAGGCCTCGGAGCTGGCCAAGAAAATAAATGCCGTTGAGCATGGTGGCAATGCCGCAAAATCAGCCCATGGGGTCCTGCCGACAGCCCTGACCGAGCTTTGTGGAGAGATCATCAAGGCATTGCACATACGCACGGAAGCCAAAGATTGGGAGCAGTTCGAACTCAAGCGTGTGACTGGCGATCCAAACCAACCAATCCTTCTTCGAGGATTTGGCTTGCCGGACCGAGGGGGCGTTCAGAACGCCCGGCTCGTGGTCACAATGGAGGAACTGGGCCGGAAACAGAACTTGAATACGGAACATGCCCGCGAGCGATTCCAACTGACCAATCGGGAGCAGGCCGTTGTCGAAAACTTGGCAAAAGGCTGGACAAATAAGGAAATTGCCAACGCACTCCAGATCACCGAACAAACAGTGAAAGAGCACATCAAACACATTATGCGAAAAACCAACGCTTCAACTCGGACGGGAATTCTAGTCCAAATCTTTAATTCGTAGCCCCTCGATTCTCCCCTCTTCATCTGTGTAAAAGACACCACACTGAGTCGTGATTCACACAAAAATGATGTCATTGGAATGAATTTGTGGCAAATATTTCAATATCTTATGAGATATAAAATTCGGCCCACCGCTTGCACAGTACCTCATTGCCCGCGATGTTTCCTATCAAGGAGATGGACTAGTGAAGCGATCAACGTTGAGTCAGACACTTGCGTTTGGGCTGGTGGGCCTGGTGCTCCTAGCCTCTGGATGCCAGACCAATCCATCACCAAAGTCAACCGGCGTTGACAACACGGGGTTCATGTCGTTGTGGAAAACTTATACCGATTGTAAAGCAGCCTCTGACTTGAGCCAGGCGAGTTCGGCGACGGAGAAACTCGCTGTAGCCACGCGGCTTCAAGGGGAAGACAGGGGGTTCGTTCTACTATTACCGACCAAACTTGAACGCTTCGTAAACAGCCAGCCGAGCCGATTTGCCGTCGATGTCCAGGCCATGGCCGCAGCTTGCGCGCTTCACACAGGGCAACTCGCTCTTGACCAGGGTCGGATCGATAAAGCCCGTGACATGTTTGCCTCAGTGGTCGAGCTGCACCAAGAAAAGACCTCATACTACGTACTCAAAGCAAAAACCTTTTTGACGAAACTGGAGCGCGGGATCGACGTCTCGCTCAACACTCCCTAGCCACATTCCTATCCTTTTCGATCACCGAACGGTATAACCGCACATACTGTTCCGTAGCCTGAGTCCAAGACACATCCGTTTTCATCCCAGCCTGCTGAAGCAAATGCCATGTGTCGTGTTCTCTATACACTTGCAGAGCCAGCAAGATTGTTGAGAGTAATGCATCTGCCGAAGCATCAACAAAATGAAAACCTGTCGCCCGCTTACCCTGTGCCGTTGATGGCCGGAAGGGGATGACGGTATCAGCCAGTCCACCGGTCCGGCGCACAATCGGAACAGTACCGTATCGGAGGCTATAGAGCTGGCTCAAGCCGCAGGGCTCATAGCGAGACGGCATCACCAGCATGTCCGCCCCCGCTTCAATACGATGAGCGAGTCCTTCGTCAAAACCGATACACAAGCCGATGCGGTCCGGATGCCTCGCCTGCGCCGCAAGAAATTGTTGTTCCATGCTCCGATCGCCGGTTCCCAGCATTGCAATCTGCACGTCCAAAGCCATCAGTTCGGGAATAATCTCTCCCAACAGATCGAAACCTTTCTGCGGAGTGAGCCGGCCAATGACGGCCAAGAGCGGTACATCGAGGTTTGGCAACCCAAGTTCTTGTTGCAACCTTCGTTTGCACACCTGCTTGCCCGACAAATCAGCCACATTGTAGTGCGCCGGCAAGTACGGATCGGTTCCTGGATTCCACGCCGTGACATCGACGCCGTTGGTAATCCCTCGCAGTTCCTCGCCCCGGCTTGCGAGCACCCCTTCGAGTCCACACCCAAACTCCTTGGTCATGATTTCCTTCGCATAGGTGGGGCTGACCGTCGAGACACTATCGGAGAATATGATTCCACCCTTCAAGCAGTTGATCGATCCGAAGAATTCGAGGCCGCTCGGAGAAAACAAGGCCGGAGCAAGATCTGTCTTCGCAAACTCCTCTCCGGGAAATACTCCCTGGTATCCGACATTATGCAACGTCAACAGCGTTTTGAGCGATCGAAGTTCCGTACCCTTCAAAGCGAGAGTTTTCAGGTAGACCGCGCACAACGCCGTCTGCCAATCATGTAGATGGAGAAGGTCCACCACCTCCCCACGCACGTCGGCGAGAAAGCGAACCGTTTCAAGAACGGCCCGGCAAAATAAAACGAATCGGTCGAGATTGTCGGGGTAATCACCAAGTTGATCTTGGTAGAGTCCTGAACGATCAAAGTAGGGATTGTATCGAACCGCAAGTACTCTAAGTGGATGTAGGCCTACTGTGATCGGCACTATCTCTTCTTCCAGCGTCACCTCTGCTGTTACTCCCATCGTAGGAATACGGAATCGCGCTGCCGTCTTACCAAACTGCCGCTCTGCTGCAAAATTCCGATAGCCAGGCAACACCAGTGAGACCCGATGCCCATGCCTTATCAACTCCAGCGGCAACGCACCGACGACATCAGCCAATCCGCCCGTTTTGGCATACGGCACCGCCTCGGAGGCTGCCATGACAATGTTCAAGCAATTTGCTGTGGGAGTTGCAGGCATGGAGCGGTCTTCACGGGCGGGCTATGGCGTGGGAACGCCATCGAGCCTGGTTCTGAATCGATCCTCATAGGCCCAGGCTTTCACAAGGGCGTCCAGCTGTTCGGCTTTGAGTTCTTCCTTGTAGATGAGCTGCTCATCGAGAAAAACCAGCAACCATCCACGATCGGGATATGCAAAAAAAACGCCTTCTCCTGCATGTACCCCCGCATTCCATCCCTTCGGTACCTCCCCCGCAGGCACACGCGAGCTGGGAATCAAGGTTCGATCCGGCATCACAAAGAAATGGGTAAATTCGCTATGATGGTGGGGTGGTTTTCCCCAGACATTCACCACCGCTCTGGTTGTGATATGGTCAAGCACGAGATTATTTCCTCGTACCAGCAGTTCCTGCTGCTCCAACGTCGGCAGCCCTTTGCAGCCACTTCCAGCAACCAGGGCCAGCAGAATACAGGGACAAATAAGCACCCGCACGGTCTTCTGAAAGGCACGAGCCAGACCAAAGCGCATGTCCATCACGCCTTGTGTTCTCGGCATCACATGAGCCGCCTGGATTTTGGCTCAACCTGTTTCACCGGCTGACAGACATCGCACTGACACAATTTCCTCAGCAACGAATAGGCATAAATACCGGTGTCATGGCCGTCGCTCCACGTGAACTGAAAGGCATAGCGACCGACCGGTTGGATATCCTGCAACATGATCAGGAGCGGCACATCTTCAGATTTGAGACGACGCTCTCCCGTCCATTCATCCACGCAAGCCGCGCAAGGACAGTGCTGCCTCAGGTATCGAACTGGATAGACGCCCTTGTGGCCGTCATTCCACTGAATACCCAACACCCCTTTGTCGATCCACTCCATATCTTGCGGCTCAAGCGCAACGGCCGTCATGGCACTACCTCGTATACATATTCATCCGGATCATACCAATAGTGCAGGCGACAAGAAATCCACCGGCGGCAACCGCTTGCCCGCGACGACCGTGACATATTCTTCGATCGCTTCCTCGACTTCATTTCGCACCCGACCGGTCGCTCTGAGCCGAGTGACAACATCGGGGGCCAGCCGAATGGCTTGTTGGAGAAACGAGAGGCTTCCTCGCGAGAGGGTCACACACCGAACTCGTTGATGCGTGGCACACGTCAAGCACACGAGTCCGCCCGCCATCGGCGAAAATTGCGGTTCTCCAACCAGGTGTGTTCTTCCACAGGCCGCGCAATGATCAGTCTGTGGACTCACCAGATCGACATGCGAGATCCGAAACAGCGAGTCCCCCGCCTTCTCAAACAGATTGAGACGGCACAATGTGAAGGGCTCGAGTGCGGCACCAAACCGGTTTTTCAGACGACGGGCACCACGGGCCACCCCCCGAATTTTTCCCAAGTTCTTGGCATAGAACGTCACAATTCGATCGGCGTCACCCCATTTGCGGCTCCGTAAAATGATCGCCGTTGTTTTTACGAGCGGCATGACAAGAGCCTCAATCGCATCGTTCGACGGAGTGATGATCTCACGTCGGCGTGCGTCACCTGAGATGTTCCAAGAAGAGCGTGGCCAAGGTGAGATAGATGGTGATGCCCGTGATGTCGTTGGCCGTCGTGACGAAAGGACCCGCTGCGACGGCGGGGTCGACGCCCATGCGCTTGAGAACAACCGGCATGATCGTCGCCATACTGGTCGACACGAGAAACGCAATGATCAGCGAAACCCCGACAACCATGCCCAAGTATCCTTCGTGCAACACCCAGCCCACCACCGTCAGCGTCATGCCGCAGGCCAGGCCCATGACCAAGCCGATCTTCACTTCGCGATAAAAGACCGGCCAGATATCGGTGAGCTCAACCAGACCGGTCGCCAATCCACGAATAATCAGCGTCGAGGACTGCAATCCGACGTTCCCGCCCATGGCCGCAATGACCGGAATAAAGCTGACGATCGCCACGACTTCTTGAATCGTATAGCGAAAATACCAGAGGATCGCGCCGGACAACAGACTGCCGACCAAATTAGTAAAGAGCCAAGGCAACCGTAACCGCGCCGCGCCGAAGCTTGAAGACTTCGAGCCCGTATCCTCTTCGATGGCGCCGGCCATCTTGAGCATGTCCTCGGTCGCTTCTTCCCGAATAACGTCCACCACGTCGTCGACTGTGATGATGCCCACCAGCTTGCCGTCCTTTTCCACCACCGGGATGGCCAACAAGTTATAACTGGCCACCTGCCGCGCCACTTCTTCTTGATCCATGTCGACTGCGACGCTCATCACATCCCGCGCCATGATGTTCTTCAGCGGCGTCGCCGGGGGAACCGTCAAGAGTTGCCGCAGTGAGAGGACCCCGACCAGATGCTCGTCTTTGTCCGTCACATAAATGTAGAACACCATTTCAGCGTCGGTAGCCTGCTGCAGCCGACGGATCGCTTCCTGCGCCGTTGCGTCCTCCGGCAGGGAGAAAAATTCCGTCGTCATGATCCCGCCGGCCGTATCCTTGGGATACTTGAGAATATCGGCGACCTCGGTCGAATCCTCGGCCTTCATTAAGGCGAGAATTTCTTTGCCGCGCTCTTCCGGGAGGAATCCGAGAATGTACGCCACGTCGTCGGGTCCGAGGTCTTTCAAGAGCCAGGCGACGTCGGAGTGCAGCAGATCCGTGAGGACCTGTTGAATGCTCTCACCGTCGAGCTCGCTCAAGACTTGGCCGCGCTTACCTTCGCCACGGACCAGCTCGAAGACTACCCGCTTTTCCTTTGGAGAGGACAGATGGATCACGACTTTGGCCACGTCGGCCGGGTGCATCCGCCCCAGCATCTTGGAGAGATTCGTGATCGCCCCACGGCGCAGCAGCTTCTGGACGGACTGGAGTACGATGTCGGACTTCGTCTGCCCACGATCGATTTGATCGCGGAGCGCTTCACGCAGCACATCTCGCTCTGACACGCGAGGGCGTGGGTCCGGGGGCCGGGGTTCTACTGGTCGTTCTGTCGGCTGCATCAGCGTCCCGCTAATAGCCTAACTCCACCAACGCCTGCTCGTCTTCGCGCCAGGCTTCCTTCACCTTCACCCAGACTTCGAGAAACACCTTCATACCGAACAATCGCTCCATATCTTGCCGAGCCTGCGTGCTGATCGATTTCAAGCGCCCGCCTTGCTTGCCGATCAGAATGCCCTTTTGTGTCTCCCGCTCCACCAGAATCGTGGCGCGAATCCGCGTCAACTTGCCTTCTTCAACGAACTCGTCGATTTCAACGGCGACGGAATACGGCACTTCCTGCTCGGTCGCCTGCAGAATTTTTTCGCGAATCATCTCAGCCGCCAGCGTCCGCATAGTCTGATCCGTCACCACATCTTCGCCGTAGGCCCCATCCCCCTCCTCGAGATACGGAACCGTTACGGCCAGCAAGCGATCGATATTGTCATCGGCCTGCGCAGAGACCGGCACCACCTCGGTCCAGGGGAATAGCTTGGTGTAGCTCTCGATCACCGGCAACAACTTAATCTTGTTGACAAGGTCGATCTTGGTGACGACAAGAATCACCGGACGCGGCCGCTTGGCCAATGCTTCCTTCATATGCTTGACCGCCACCAAGTCTCCTGGGCCAGGCAAGCTCGTGGCATCCATGAGCATATAGAGCAGATCCGCCTCCTCCAGCGTCTCGACCGCGGTGCGGACCATTCTCCGGTTCAGCAAGTGTTCAGGTTTATGCAGACCCGGCGTGTCGAGAAACGCGATTTGCGCCCCTTGCACATGCGCAACTCCCAAAATCCGTGTTCGCGTGGTCTGGGGCTTCTCGGACACAATCGCGATCTTTTCACCCAGCAGACGATTGAGAAGTGTCGACTTACCTACATTGGACCGCCCGATAATTGCGACCGTCCCGAACTTCATGGCCTCGCTGGATGCTCCTGTTTTTTTGCGGGATCGGGGGACAGCTGATAGACCGTCTCTCCCTTGCGAACATAGCCCAGCCGCTCTCTGGCCAACTGCTCGATCTTCGCCGGATCGTGCTGCAGCCGAGTGATGTCGCTCCGCAACGAGACATTCTCCTCCCGCAATGCCGAGAGCTCACGCTCCAAGTGACTGGCATGGTTCCGCATTGAAATATAACGGGGCAGCCCCATTTCGCCGAAGAACAGCGCAACGAGCAACCAGATACAAGCCGAGAGCCACACGGCTTGAGCCACGGCGACCATACGTCGCTGCCAATCCAGCCACTGCCGT
>JACPZN010000040.1 GCA_016195505.1 Nitrospirota bacterium
CGAGGCGGTACCAGTTTAGAAGCCAGCATGGCGGGCAGTATTACCCAGGCCCGCCAAGGCACGCTCTATCTAATGTGCGGTGGAAAACCGGAGACCTTTGCCCAGGCTCGCTCCGTCCTCGATGTTCTCGGCAAGACTGTCCGTTATGTCGGTCCAACGGGAGAGGCGGCCAAGGTCAAGGCCCTCGCGAATATGGTGATGAACAGTAATACGGCGGCGCTGGCGGAAGGGTTGGGATTAGGCGCGGCTCTTGGGGTTAATCTGACCCTACTCCGAGAAGTCTTCAGTCAAACTGGTGCAGCCTCACGCGTGCTGGAGACCGATGGAGAAGATATGCAACAGCGCGCACATGATTGCTACTTTTCCGCAGCCCATGCCGCGAAAGATTCCGCCATCGCCCTCGGCTTGGCCAAAACGGTCGGCCTCTCACTCCCCGTCGCTCAGGCGACGCTCGGCCAGTACCGACGTTTGATTGAATTAGGCAAGGGTGATCTGGATAAGTCAGCGGTTGCGGAACTGACGTTCAAAGATAGACTGGGATCGTAGCCATGAGATTGCTTGGTGCACATGCACCAACAGGTTCAGCTGGCGAGATCGAAGCTGCCGCGACAGCTAAACAATCCTGCTCAAATGCAATCACTGTCCTCCAAACCCTACGCTACGAAGGCTCTTCGTAACACCCTCAAACTAATCATACTTTTTCCCTTCTATGGCCAAGCCAATGTATTCGATCGTTCTATTCAGCCTTCGCCGCATATCACCTTAAGAAGTTCTCTATCCATCTAACAGCGTGATTTCTTTGGCTGAGCGTGACCATCATCCTGCTGGTATGGATGATGCGACATCCTCACCGTATCAATCGACACACCCAGCGGGCGTCATCTAGGAACCGTGCATGACCTATCTCATGGGAATTCTGTCCTTTGTGATTCTGTTCGTCCTCGGAGTTGGAGCTGCGTTCATGGTTGTCGGGCTTTGACCACGATCAGAGGAACAACGAATCCACTCCGAGGCCGACAGATATCGTGATGCCGACACAACCCGAAGTCGGGCTCCAGCGCCTGACCTCTCATTACAAAGGAGGTGCGTGATGCAGCGACTTTTACCAGCTTCCCTAGTGGTAGCAGCTATCGGTTTCATCCTGCCGACTTTCACCTTAGCCACCGAGAGATCCGAAGCGCAACCAATCCTCTCGCCCGCCATTCACGGGGTCCTACCTCTGCAGCCACCGAGTCTCCTGTGAAAGGATCGACCGGTTGACGACATCCCCTAGATAGGTCATACACAATCGCCACGGCTTCGAACATACCGTGGTGGAACATCTATCGAGGGAGGTTTCCATGCGGAAAACTGGCATTCCTTCAACCATTGGGATTGCGCTGATAGCGGTACCGTTGTTGCTGGGGACGAGCCCCTGTGTCGTTTCAGCTGTAGAGTCGTCCACCATACCCCTCTCGAAGATCGTGCTCTATTCCAGCGGAGTCGGCTATTTTCAGCACGATGGCACCGTCAACAACCGTGCACAACTCGACCTGCGCTTCAATGTTGCCCAGATCAACGACATCTTAAAAAGTCTGGTCGTGCAAGACTTCGGCGGAGGCAGCGTCTCAACTATCAGCTATGGTTCGCGCGATCCAGTGACCAAGACCCTTGGAAGCTTCGGCGTCAATCTCAACGGCAACCCAACCCTTGGGCAAATCTTGACACAAGTGCGTGGCGAACGGGTCGAGGTAACGGCTCCGAATCTAATTATCGGAACCATTCTTGGGGTCGAAAAGAAGGCTGAATCGATTCCTGACGGGTCGGGCCGGAGAATACTTGAACAAGAATACCTCAATCTCCTGACCGATCAGGGATTTCGCTCGCTCCCCTTCACACAAATTCAGCTGGTCAAACCGATGAATCCCACACTGAATGCGGAACTCCAGCAGGCGCTGGCCGTGCTCGCCACCAACCACGATGCGCAAAAGAAGACGGTCTCGCTGATGTTCGATGGAGCCGGGAGCCGCCAGGCCCGTGTGGCTTATCTCACCGAAACACCGGTCTGGAAAACGTCGTATCGGCTCGTGTTGGAAGACGACCAGGCGCCCTATCTCCAGGGATGGGCTATCGTGGAAAACCAGACTGAACAAGACTGGCAGAGCGTGAAACTCTCGCTCGTCTCGGGACGCCCCATTTCCTTTGCGATGGATCTCTATCAGCCTCTCTACAATCCTCGTCCGGTGATACAACCCGAGCTCTACGCAAATCTGAGACCCCAGGTGTATGGCGACGCGATGGATGAACCGAAACTGATGGCGCCCGCCCCTGCCGCCCGGAGCGAAATGAAGAAAGAACGTCTGCTCGGCAAGATGGCGCAAGGATTTGCCGGCGGCCTGGCCAATGCACCGGCAGCATCCGCCATGGCAGCCGATAGGGAAATGGGCCGGCTCGACGAAGGTGTAGCCTCTGCGACAATGGCCGAAGACAAGGGTGAGCTGTTCGAATATCGCATCAACGAGCCTATTTCCCTGGCCAAACACACCAGTGCGCTGCTGCCGATCATCGGCCAGACACTTCAAGGGCAGAAAGTTTCACTCTACAACCTAACCGTCAACGCCAAACATCCCTTGAACGGGTATCGGCTCAAGAACACGTCGGCCCTCCATCTCATGCAAGGCCCCATCACGCTATTCGACAGCGGAGCCTATGCCGGTGA
>JACPZN010000041.1 GCA_016195505.1 Nitrospirota bacterium
AGCCTTTTTTTTCATCAGGTCTTGCACCAGCGCCCCGGTCGCTGGGCGCTGGTTGACTCGAAGCGCTTCCAGGATGCAGCCATGATCGTCAAAGCCGAGATAGTTGGCGTAGTAGTCCGTTTCAGCCAACGTGATGCCGATGTCGGCGAGAGTCCGACGCAACCCTTCGAAATGCAGGGGCTCGGTGTCGGCGATGACTCCATCGAAATCAAAGATCAGGGCGCGCAAAGGTCTCCTTCGTTCTCTGCTCACCATGGTGCGAGAGGGGGCTTGGACGGGCGGCATTATAGCACAGAGGGCGGCGACGCTGGTTCGCGCCGCCGCCCTCTGTACGCAGACATGAAATGGTGTGCAGATTTCTGCACGAAACGATTACGGCTTCAATCGAAGCTGTTTCTCAGCGAGCCATCCTTTGGTGCCAAAGTCGCTACGAACGGAATAGACCCATCCGCTGCTCTGCAAGTCACCATCGAGAATGGTGAGGGTGGTTCCTGGAGGAACGGCCAGTCCTGGTTTCGTTCCCGCTGCATCTTGCATAAGGGGCACCGTGTCACTAGGAGCTGCAGGGTTCGGCAGTACGGTCACGCGCTGCCCTTCACCAAACAAGGGAGTGCGGTCGGTCCCGGTGCGTTCATCGGCGGTGGCGCTGCGGTCTGTGGCATCTGGGCCCGCGGTGCGGCAGGGGCCGTCGCGACTGATCCTGGCTGGCCCGCTGGTGCACCGGGCGTCGACTTAGGCACAGCGGGTCTTGTGACCACGGGGGGCTGTTCTTGCGGGGTCGGCGACTCACCCAGGATCGGTCCTAAATAATCCATGATCATTTCCGGCTCCATGGCGACATAGGCGCCGCCACCGACCAGTGCCAGCAAGAGAATCCAAAGGAGGGGGCGTCCACCCGATTTCTTCGGCGATTTCATGGGAGACGACGATCGGATGTTTGTCGTTTGTTCCAATTCCTCTTCCGTAAATTCCAAATCCGGTTCGGGCTGACGGGCGAAGAGGAGACTCCAAGTCAGAGGGCTGCCGGCGAACGACGGGCCTCCAGCGATAGCGAACATCTAGCACCTCCCTGTGGCGGACTTTTTCTTCACATAGAACCTGGGAAAGTACTTATCACCAACCCAAAGTGGTGTCAATTTTGTGGGGAAATTCGACAGCCTGGACCGTATCCCCGCTAAAGTTCATGAATGCTGAAAAGAACCAGGTGATTTGGACGCTTAGCAAGATTGCACATGGGAGCATGCCAACACTTGATGTTCCCGACTGCCTGACCGGTAAACGGTCAGACCTTTGCAGCCGAGCTGATGCGCGAGTAAAAAAGCAGAAGCGACGTCTTTGGGTGTGGCGGTCGCGGGCAGATTGATTGTTTTTGACACGCCACTGTCGCTGTGCCGTTGGAAGACTGCTTGCATTCGAACATGATGGGCCGGGTCGATGTCGTGGGCGGTGACGAAAAGCCGGCGCAGATCTTGGGGGATCTGTGTCAGATGTTGAATCGATTCCCGGCGGCCAATTTCTCGACGCAAGTCAGACAGGGGGAGTCCCCTGGCCCGAGCCTGTTTGAGAAATTCGGGATGCAGACTCTCCAGACGGATGTCTTCCATGATGGTACGCGTAATACTGATTCCGTACAGCGGCTCGATACCGGCGGAACAGTCTGCCAGGATACTGATGGTGCCGGTAGGAGCAATGGTTGTAACGGTGGCATTACGTCGTCGAAACCCCTTGGCTTGAAGACGGCTTCCCTTGTATGCGGGAAAGACGCCCCGCTCCAGTGCGAGCCGGCGGGATGCCTCATGGGCGTGGGATTGGATAAATCCCATCAGTCGATCTGCGATCTGTAGAGACTCGTCCGTATCGTAGGGGATGCGGAGATGAATCAAGAGATCGGCAAATCCCATGATCCCAAGGCCGATCTTTCTCGTCTGTTTGGTATGCGTTTCAATGGCTGCAAAAGGGAATCGCGTTCGATCGAGAACATTGTCGAGAAACTGAACCACGAGTGAGATGAGCGTGGCGAGGCGATCATAGTCGATGGCGCGAGCGCCGCGATAAGTCGCGAGGCACCGGGCGACGTTGATCGAGCCGAGCGTGCAGGATTCATAGGCGAGGAGCGGTTGCTCGCCGCAGGGATTGGTCGCTTCGATGGACCCCAAGTGAGGCGTGGGATTCGCCCTCTTGATGGCGTCGAGGAATATGACGCCTGGTTCGCCGGATTGCCATGCTGCTTGAACCAGTCGATCAAAGACCAATGTTGCGGGAAGGCGCCGCACGGATTTCGTGGTGCGTGGATTGATGAGTGCATAGGACCGGCCTTGTTTGACCGCTTGCATGAAATGGTCGGTGAGGGCGACCGAGAGATTGAAGTTCGTCATCTCCCCCGGCTGTTGCTTCAGGGCAATGAAGTCGAGAATATCCGGATGGTCGACCCTCAAGATTCCCTTGTTGGCACCGCGTCTGGTTCCTCCTTGCTTAATGACGTCGGTGGACATATTGAAGACGCGCATGAAGGAAACCGGCCCGGAGGCCAGTCCGCTGGTGGTGGCCACAGGGTCTGCTTGGGGACGGAGGCGGCTGAACGAGAATCCTGTGCCTCCGCCAGACTGGTGGATAAGCGCCTGGTACTTGACCGCGTCGAAGATCGATTCTAACGAATCGTCCACCGGCAATACGAAGCAAGCCGAGAGCTGTTGTAGCATCCGGCCGGCATGCATCAGCGTGGGTGAATTTGGCAGGAATACAAGAGAGGCCATCAGATCGTAAACCTGGCGAGCCAGATCGTGTTGGCGTGTGGCAGGTGCGTATTCTTGCTCGGCCAAAGCGATATCGTTAGCCACGCGCCAGAACATGTCGGCCGGCGATTCGATCACGACGCCTCTCGTATTTCTGGCCAAGTAGCGCTGGCGTAACACGGTGTGTGCGTTGCGTGACAGGCGGGGTGGTCGTATGGGGGAAGGCGTGCTCATCAGCAGGTATTATAGCCTCTTCCAGGCGCCGCGACATCTTCCGAAGGAATCGTCCGGTGCCCTCTTGAATCTCTTGCCATCCAATGGGCACAATGCGGCCCGCGCGAGCTGTTGCCTATGAAATCCTATCGAGAAGAACTCTGGTTCGAGACGAAGACCAGACGAGCCTATCTCAATATCACGCCCCAGGTGGAAGCGGTGGTGAAGAAAAGCGGCATACGGGAAGGCTTGGTGTTGGTGAACGCCATGCATATTACGGCGAGCGTGTACATTAATGACGATGAACAAGGCCTCCTGCACGACTATGATGAATTTCTCGAACGGCTCGCACCGCACGGGGCCCGCTATCGGCATAATGACACGGGTGAAGATAACGGGGATGCGCATCTGAAGCGGCAAGTGATGGGGCGCGAAGTGGTCATTGCAATCACGGAAGGCAAGATGGATTTCGGTCCCTGGGAACAGATCTTTTATGGCGAGTTCGACGGACGCCGGCGTAAGCGGGTTCTGGTGAAGATCATTGGTGAATAAGGGCAGCGCAGCCGCATGAGCGAATGGACTTGTTCGTTCGCACGAACCCTGTTGGCGCTTGCACCTCGCCAGAAAGTTTGGCAACATGGATCCTGTGCGATGTCGGAGAGTGGAGGCATTCTCTTCGGCTCATAGGGAGCATCAATGTTAGCCTGGGCTCGTCCTGATCCGCTCACGCGCGATCTTATTCATCTCATCAATGCCCGCCGCCACGATCACGGCGATACCGATGATGCAATCGATACGCTTCAGGCATTTCTTGAGCAGGGGCGAGAGCACGATTTACTGACAGTGCTTGCCGCGCTCGATGAAGAGATGGCGGAATGGCTGTTCGACCTCGTGGCCGAGGCCAGCTGCACCTTGCTCTTAGATGGACCGGATGACGAAAAGCCGGCCTATGCCACCATCGCTGCCTTGGAGTTGCCCCTGCAGGCCAACCTCACATCTCCGCTCAAGTTGAAAATCGATCCCATCGCGACAGCCGATCTGCTCCACCGATATCTCCAATTGCCTGCCGGAACAGTTGTCCGAGTTGAGTCGCGCTTGCTGACGGATGCCACGTTGGAAATGCTCAATCTGCAGATGCTCCATAACCACCTCATGACGGTCGCGGATTCGCGGCGTGCGCAATCGGTGGCAGCGCGGCTCCTTCCACCGGTCGAAAACACCGCGTTTCTCTTATTTGAGCTTATCGGGGCACCGGACCCGGGTCTGCCGGATTCATGGGAGGATCGTCACAGGCGCGCCATTCTCGAAGGACTGGTGGAGCAATGTCCTGAGCTGGCACGCGCGCCCGATACGATTGAAGCGCCGGTCTATGCCGCATATGCCATGTTTGATGCGCAGAATGCCGTGCGTCTTCATCACTTGGCCGATGAAACCGCGGCTGTATGGAGAGAGCTGGATCCGCTTGTGCGGTCCCGCACCATCGTGCATCTGCATACCCAATGCGGGAATGGCGTGTATATGCCGGTGTGGACCGATCTGTTTGACCCTGAGCTGCCGGAAGAACATGGCCCGGTCTGGACGTCGCCCGATGTGTGGGTGTTTACGGCTGATCTGCCCATTGAATGGCCCGGTGAGATGCTCACAAACCGCCTGCTGGCCGAGGGTTGCACCAGGTTCGAGAATCACATCGTTGAAACCCCGGAAAACTAGTTCACGTTTTCCTTGTCACCGCACTCGACCCCTGTCTCCCCAAGAGCGCTTTTCGAGATCACCTGTCCAGGACTGCGAAAAATGCACGTTTCGGTGATTTTCCACCAGCTTTATTCTATCCTCTCGTGAGATGAAGACCACGAATAAACAAGAACCGTCAGGGAGGGCTACCGCGAGTTTGGTGTCCGTGGTCGGACTGGTCTTGGTCTGGAGTATCGTGTGGGCCAATCTGCCTTCTAAGGAAGAACTGCTCTCGGCTCAGTTGCAGCCACGCGTCGAGGTCACACCTGTCGTACCGGAGCTCGATCTGACGATCCCTGGAGTTTCCCCCAACCAGCCACCCGTTGCATCAAGCGGCGAGGGAGCCGGAAGACCGGCAGGATCCGGCGAGCCGGCGGCCTCAGGGACCGTCGGAGGCTTGTCGGTTCAAAGTGATGCCCGTGCCAGACAAATTGCTGAAGTGAAGTGCGAGGCAGAAGTGCAACAGTTCTGTCCGGATTCGCTGACCGGAGAAGATCGGCGGCGTTGTGTCGCGCAGCGTATGAAGCGGTTGCCGCTGCCTTGTCAGCAGATCGTGCGACAGCGGATGGTGCGCTGGAAAGAGGCCGAAGGGTATAAGGCTGCTTGCGCTGAAGATGTGAAACGGGTGTGTCAGGGAGTGGAGCCGGGCGATGGGCGCATTCTGCAATGTTTGCAAGAACGCGCGCAGGACATTTCAGAAGGTTGCTATCAACGTTTGCCTAAGGGACATCTCCTCTTGCGAAACTAGCAGGCTGTTGAAAAAGCCCGCCAGCTTCGTTCTCGCTTCGCTCAGAGACTTAGGGGACTGGCTCCGGCATTGCCGGTGCCTGTCCCGCTATTCAAACAGGGACAGTCGCCGGTCAGAAGGGCGACAGTCCCTTTCGCTCGCTGCGGCCCTGCTGGACGATCTTTTTGAACAGCCTGAGATCGATGCCGGAGCCATCAGCGACTTCCTGCAGATTTTCAGCTCCTCAGGTCGAAAATAGTGTTTCAATATCCTGCCAGTTCGAGTGCGCTGTGCTAGACTTTCCTTTGTGCATGCGATCCGATAGCCGTAACTTGCTTAATGAGCAGATATTCCCGTTGGTCCGTTTTCCCGGAGAGGACACGGAGACTTGCCGAGGGAGTGGCAATGTCTGTTCGGGCCGCTTGCCCTGAGAGGATCATCGTCTTGTCGAGATCATCAGGGGCAGCAGCCGGGGCAAGCGCCGCTGCCGATTCGTCCCGGAAAATGATGCGGTGCTGCCCGATCGTGACCACGTCGGTATCTCGCAACTGATGGCGATCGATGCGTTTCTCGTTAACGAAGGTGCCATTCGTGCTCTTCAAGTCCTCGATGAAATATACGGCGTGGATCTTGGTGATCCGTGCATGGTGGGCCGAGACGGCGGGATCTTCGATCGCCAGGTCATTGTCCGACTTCCGACCAACGGTAAAACTATCTGAAGCTAAATCCAACTCTTGCGACGATCTATTGCGGAGTTTGACAAGAAGCGTCGCTCGTCGTGTGGTCATGTCCGGCATGATGCCCTCCGACAAGGTCTGGCTAGATGGCCAGGCGCTGGCGCAAGCGCTCCCATAGCCCTTGGTCCTGTTGTTCCCGTACGGCCAGGACGATAACCGTTGTGTTGTCCTCACCGCCGGCCTCATTCGCCAAAGTAATGAGGCGGCTTGAGAGGGTCTGTACGTCCTCGGTATCGAGGAGTGTGTCGAGAATTGTGGATGGCGGCAGGCCCTTCGTCAGCCCGTCCGAACACAGCAATAAGAGGTCATCGGGGAACAGGGGAAGTTCTCCCAGCGTGATATCGACAGTTGCCTCGGCGCCGAGAGCTCGTGTCACGATGTTCCGACGAGGCGACCGGTTTGCTTCTTCTTCCGTCAGGAGACCTTGGCGGACCTGCTCCGCCACCCATGAATGATCGAGTGTCAGTGGCTGGATCGTCTGATTTCGAACGAGATACAGTCGGCTATCCCCTACATGCGCATAGGAAAGGACATGGTCGGTGAGGGCGGCAGCGACCACGGTGGTACCCATTCCCGACCATTCCGGTCGATCTCCCGCGGATTTGTAAATGACATGATTGGCGAGCTTGATTGCACTAGCCAGAAGATTCGTTGTGGGAGAAACGTTGTCGTCTAAATCACCAACGAGGGGAAGGTCCGGATGTTGCGTGGTTTCTGTGAAGTGTCGATGAATGGTTTCAACGGCTAACGCACTGGCGACTTCACCGGCGTTGCCGCCGCCCATGCCGTCGCACACGACGAATAGCCCTAATTCAGGGTCAGCGCAATGCCGGTCTTCGTTCTGGGGCCGTTTGCGACCTACATCAGACTGGGCTCCGTGGAAGATTGCAAAAGCCATCGACCCTCAGATTAGGCGGCGAGACCCTCTACGCAGGAGCGGAGCTCCTGGGCGAATTCGCCGGCCCGGCGGTAGCGTTGAACGGCGTCTTTCTGAAGCGCACGATCCAGGACTTCTTGGACGATCGGAGGCAGATCTGAGCGGAGCGTCGCCAGTTCAGGGTGCGGGGTATGGGCGATCGCAAACAGCAACGCGGAGACGTTGTCCGCTGTGAAGGGCGGATGGCCGGTCAAGAGTTCGAACATCACGACACCGAGCGAGAAGATGTCAGACCGTCCATCCACTTTTTTCCCGGCGATCTGTTCCGGCGACATATAGGTGGGAGTTCCCAGCACGATGTCGGTTTGAGTCTTCGACGACGATGCGATCTTGGCGATACCGAAATCCATTACTTTCACAACCTGATCCTTGGTCAGCATGATGTTCGCCGGCTTAATGTCACGATGTACGACGCCTTGCTGATGGGCATAGTCCATCGCTTCGGCAACAGTGGCGAGTGTTGGGATCAGCTTTTCGAGAGGCATGAGATTCGGCTTGCGCGTCCACTGTTTGAGTGTCGTGCCTTGAAGCATTTCCATTGCAATGTAGCCAAGATCGTGTTCTTCTCCGGCGTCGTATATCGTGACGATGTTCGGGTGGGACAAGCGGCCGGTTGATTCGGCTTCCCGGAAGAACCGTGCTTTTACTTCTTGCAGTTTATCCGCGTCGTCGATCTCATCGAGCCGCATCGTCTTAATAGCAACAAATCGCTGAATCGTGGGATCTTTCCCGAGGTAGACGACACCCATAGATCCCCGCCCCAATTCTTTCAAGACCTTGTATCGGCCAAGCGTACTCGGCGGCCCTCCATGCGCATTGAGGATGACAGTGGCGGACTGTGTTTCGCCGCTTTCCTCTTCCGGATGGATCTCATCGCTATCTTCGACGGATGGCGCAAGTTCCTTGCGAGCTGTCGGTTGTGTGCGCTTTGAAAAGAAACGGTGGAGCGAATCGAGGTTCAATAGCCACGCAACGGTGATCCATACGCCTGTCAACGTGAGACCGGCGGTGTAGGCGAGGGTATAGCGTTGGGGTCCGAGGCGTTCGATGAGCGAGAGTCCGACAACCCGGAGGGTCTTATCCGTCGCAATCAGGACGAACAGGACGGTGGCCGGGAAGATGAGCTGGCGGACAAACGAGAACCCTCTTCCGTTGTTCGGCATCTGCCGGTACGCGCGGATCGAGAGGATACAAAGAATCACCAGGCCGGTCTCTTCAACGACAAGGCGGATGGTCTGCGGACCATCCAAACCAAAGAGTGTGAGTGGGAATGACTGCGCGGCCGGCAGTTTACTCAGCAAGGGGCCTGCAAAGAGAGACACGAGCGCGACGAAGAGGTATTGGAACGCCGAGCTTGATGCATTGATCATGGATACCTGGATGTGAAGGCTGATCAAAGTCTAGCGGATAGCGAAGGGGAGTCAATGAATAGCGAGAAATATGCGGAGGAATGCGCCTAGGGCCGGCCGGCGGCATCCTTTAGTTTGTGAAGAAGTGAGTCGGGAATGTGCAGTGTACCCTTTCCGATGCCGACTTCGATATCGGGTTTGGTGAGGCCATGGAAATCGCTCCCACCCGTCGCCAGCAATCCCAGTTGTTTGGCCATGGCCAAGTATTCGCGCGTCTGTCGCGCAGTATGAGTGCTGTAGTGGACTTCCACGCCGTCGAGACCGTCGGCCTTGAGCTGCCGGACCAGGTCGGTCAGCCTGCCATCCGTGGTCCTCACCCAGGTCGGGTGGGCAAGAACTGCCAGTCCTTTCGCTGCCTTGATCCACTGGATGGCTTCAGCGGGACTCGGGAGGTCGCGAGGGACATACGCCGGTTTGCCCTCTGCAAGAAAACGATCGAAGGCCTCTTTGGCTGAGGTGACGACCTGCTTCTCCATCAAGACGCGTGCAATATGCGGCCGCCCGACGGAGTCGGTGCCGGCGAGCGCACGGACTTCGTTATAGGTGATATCGATCCCGAGAGCCTGCAAACGTTCAACGATCTTCGGGTTGCGGCGATGACGGCTTTCTCGGAGGGTGGTCAATCGTTCATGCAGTTTCGCATCCTGCCAATCAAGAAAGTACCCAAGGATGTGCAATTCAGACTCGCCGAAGATTGAGCTGATTTCAATCCCGGGAATGACCTCGATCCCAAGCTGCCGCCCGACAGTGATCGCCTCTGGGACACCCGTTGTGATGTCATGATCGGTGATGGCCAGAGCCGTCACACCGGCCTTGTGCGCGAGGTCGATCACCTCGGCTGGAGTACAGCTCCCGTCAGAGTGAGTCGTGTGCAGGTGGAGGTCCAGGCGGCTCATGTGGAGGCGCCTGAGCGCATCGGTTTGTGCGCAACGAGCTGGGCCGTATAGACAGAGTCGGAGGTCTGGCTTCCCGGATGGTTGCCTTCATCATAATGCAGAACCTGGAGGTTGGAGGTGAGGCGCAGGAGTTCATTATGTGCGAGGCAAAATTCCCAGCGCTTCGGGTGCTTGTGATGAAAGTAGTTATCGATGGTGAAGGTTTCATACAGCAGGACGCCGCCGGGCTTCAGTGCCTCGATGATATAGGGGAAGAGCGATCGATAGAGATAGAAGAACACAAGAATGACGTCATAGATTTCTTTCCCCAGATCGGGCTCATAAGGCGCTGGTTGCTCAAGGTCGATCGTTCTTGTCGTTATGGTGGTGAGCTGCCGTGTTTGGGCTGCCGCTGAGAGCTCTGCCAGAGCCTGTGCGTCGCGATCGATGGCGTCGACCTGGTAGCCCTGCGACGCGAGGAACAGCGAGTGGCGCCCACTCCCAGCTGCAATGTCGAGGACTTTTCCTTTGGGCAGCCGATGAAGTTGTTGGACGAGAAAGCGTGCCGGCGCTGGATCAGCATGCTGGAGTTGCTGCGTCAGCCGCGTTCTCTCGACGGTGACCCCGACGGAACCGGTGACATAGTTGATCGGGGGGTGGAGCTTTCGCACCCAGAGCTTGACGCGTTCAATCGGGAATTCCTCGAAGAGCATCGCGAGAAGCCGTTCGGCCATGGCTTCCAAGAGGCGGGAGTCCTGGGCCGTTCCCACCTCCACCACACGTTGTGCCACCCTCGCATAGTCGATGGTGTGAGTTAGATTGTCCGACAGCCCTGCCGGTCCCAGTTGACAGTTTAATTCAAGATCGACCGCCAGCGGTTGGGGACGAGCCCGCTCCTCGGGTGTCACGCCGCAGCGCCCGCGAAACTCCAACTGCTCGATGATGATCCGACCGGACATGCTGGCATTGTCGAGGATCGGATTTCAGACTGTCAAGCAAAGAGGAAGAAGAGTGTCAACCCAGGCTCTCTTGGTCAAAGCGAACATGGCATGCTGGGATTCCAGGCGTTGGAATGGAGGCGTGAGCGGAAGAAGATAGATCAATGGGTGAGGTGGGACGATTTTTGAAACATAATATACGAAAGCAATGAGAAAATCAGCGCAGCTCCTAGCCAAAGGCCTCGCTGTGTAAGGTCCCAATAAGGAAGGAAGATAGCAATAATGGACCAGGCAGCAACGAGACCAAATGCCATACAAAGGAGTCCAGCAAGATATTCAAACAGGTGTCTGATGATGCGAGTGAGATCTGTCACACGAAGTAGCGACTCGTGTCGAACTTGTATTCGGTGTTGTCGACCAGCCGAATGATGTTATGTCGGTACTCGCCGAGGTCATCTTTCTCGGCGAGGTCCAGCTCCGGCCCATTGTCGATCGGATTGCCCTGAACATCAGTGATGACTTTGACCAACGGACGCTCACCGTCGGTCTTATTGACGGCGGGTTTGAGGACGACTGCCAGTTCATCGGTGTCGAGGACGACCAGGGTTCCAATCGGGACGATGCCCACGCAATTGACAAATATCTTGAGAAGGGTGGCGTCAAAGCTCTTTCCAGATTTTCCAAACATCATGTTCAAGACTTTCGAGGGCGACATCGGTTCCCGGCGGTAGACTCGGGACGACGTCATGGCATCATAGCAGTCCGCGATCATGAGAATACGGCCGGTCAAAGAAAGCTTCCACGGGGTTTTCAGTTTGGGGTAGCCGGAGTAGTCGAGATTCATATGGTGCTCGAAGGAAGCCGCTGCCATGCGCGCAGGAATATTGGTAATGCCGCGTAACTGGGTGAGGCTGAGTACGCCTTCCGTCGGGTGATTGCGCATCGCTGCCCATTCTTCTTCCGTGAACTCTCCGGGCTTATTGAGGACTTCAAGTGGAATGGTCGACTTTCCCATGTCATGAAAGAGTGCGGCCAAGCCTAGGTCTGCCAGCTCGACTTTGGGGTAGCCGGCCCGATTGGCGAGAGCGATCGACAGGAGTGAGACGTTGACGGAATGGTTATGGGTATATTGATCGTGACAGCGGAGTGTCGTCAGACCGAGCAAAGTCGGCTCGTCTTGCATCATGAGATCGACGATATTTTGGACGGCACGTTTGGCTTGCTTAAAATTCAGGGTGCCGCCATCGCGGACCGACTGTGTCAGGTTGCCGACCACGCCGACTGCTCTTCCGTAGGCCACTTTCGGCTGCAATTTGCGCTGCGTTTTCGGATCGGATTCAGTCGCCGTGCCTTGGTGGGTGCCGGAGAGGTCTTCCTTCAGCGCGAGTTCGCGAGGGGCTTCGAGCGCTATGCTGGTCACCTCGTGGTCTTTCAATTCCTGTCGAAAATCTTCGAGCGCTTTGGTGGCGGGGTCGAGGCTGACAAAAAGATAGGCAAACTCTCGGAGGTCCTTCGACGAGGTCGATGAGGCAAAGGTCAACCCGCCAATCTTCCACTTGTTCATGGTATCGATAATGCTCGACACGACGACCATCTGCTGCGCGCTCACCTTGAGATGACTTTCACCCAGAAATAGAAAGTCGTTTTGGAGCCGTAGGGTGACGGGTTGGTCATGCGCCAGGGTTTGAATGAGGGTCAACATGGTCTCGACCGGCTTGTCGAGAGCCGCATTGCTACGACCGTGAATTTTCGAAGTCTTGATCAGAGTATTCAGCTGGGTAATGAGTTGGAACCCCAGCATCACCAACTGCTGGTCGAGCAGATCGCCGGCCTCGGAACCGTGGCCGATCTTTTGTGACAGCGACTTCTCGTGTGTCAGGATAGGTTGGGTCTGATCTTCCCTGGCTTGCGTCTGGACAGCCTTTGGCTCACTCACGATGGGTACTCCTTAATGTGATATCCCGGAGGGCTGCTTTCCGCGTTGTTGTTTCTGTATTTGTGACAGCGCCAGGTTGCAGGCGTGGCGGACCGGGGTGGCCCCCTTCTTTATCCCGAGTTCGAGCGTGGCGATGGCGGCGGGAGTCGCGAGCTTGCCGAGCGTTTCTGCCGCGAGCAGGGCAAGCTCTTCTTTTTTCTTCCGGTTGGTCCAGGACCATTCTGTCAAGAGGTTTTCCCAATAGGGAATGGCCTCGTCGCCGCACGTGGCCCGGACGGCCTGGAAGACTGCTCGGCGCTCGCTCATAGGCCGGTCCGTGAAATCCTCTCCCGATAAAATGGGGGACCAGAGGGAAAATGGAGCCGTGTACTGGCCGGACATGAGAAGCTTGAGGGCAGCAACGCGGACACTTTCGTCCGTGTCTCCTATTACGGGCACGAGTTTCGTGCCATTACCGCTTGGCCGAAAGAGGCCGATGGCACGCACGGCTTCCTTTCGGATCTGTGCATCCGGGTACCGGATCAGCTTTTCCACCGGCTCGACGAACTTGGGGTTGTTCAACTTAATGAGGATCGACAGAAGGTTACGGACGTAGGCCGGCCGGCGATCTGACAAACCCTTCAGCAAGGGGTCTGGCTGGTCCTTTGCCAGCACCACAAGGACTTCCGACACGATGGCCTGATGGACCGGGGATGCCAGGCTTGCGAGTAGGGAGGAGAGCGCGGGGACGGCGTCCGCTTTCATCAACAGCAGGATGGTGGACAGTCCCTCAATGTTGGCGTCGGGGGTTCGATTGAGATAGGTCTCGATGGCCTTTACTCGTTCTCCGCGGCCAAGCCCATTGAAGAGAGAAGCTAACTGTTGCTTGTGCTCCTCGCTGAGATCTGGTCGGACGGAATCGGTTTCATGGAGCACGCCCAAGACATTCTCCAAGACCGTCCATTTTCCTTCGCGCAGGAGAGATTCCACGATATCCCCCCAAAGGCTGAAGAGTCTCGTCAGCAGTGCCGGAGACTTCTCAGAAGCGAGGATGACGGTGAGCATGTCCAAAATGTACATGATGTTATCTTGTTTGCTTTCCGCCTCGATCTCTTTCGCCAACGCGGCGAGTTCCTCTTCGGTGACCTCATAGCCGACTAGCCCCGATTGGAATCGGTTTTTCTGGCTGGTGGAAGTGCCGCCTTCGCTCGTTTCGGTTCCCCGCACTGCGCGTCCTTTTTTGGCGCGCTCGCGGTCCAACAGTTCACGGAGCGTCGAATCCGATAAGCTCATGCCTCCGTCGAGGCGAATGAAACCGTCACCGACGACCGACGCTTTAGCGACTTCTTCCGCGGTGACGATCGAGAGGGTCGACAAATTGCGCGACCAGATACGGGTCACAATATCGTCGTCATCTTTGGTGGGGTCGAGTCCGCCCCACAGGGAGTCCAAGAAGAACGCCAAATCTTCTTGCGTGAGGCCTTGGTGCAGAACTAATTCCCGGATCCCGTCCGCGTAGAGCTTGAACGCGATGCTCTCGCTTCCCCCATCTTTTTCTGCCTGGTACACGACAAACTCTTTGCACAGCAGTTCGGATCGTTGGACAAGGAAGGTAAGCTTGGAATAGGTGGAAAGGTGAGCTGTCAATTCTTCGAACAGCTGTTGCGAAAATTTCTGGGCAACGGGGTTTGTCGAGCCGTAGGTTCGGTTCGACTTGGCCGTTTTGTCCAGAAGCTTGAGAACGCGTTTGACGGAGGCAATCTCCGGGTCCTCAGCTCCTCTGGCTGCCACAGCTTCGGCCAGCATTTCCTGTGCCGTCTTAAGATCGGCCATAAAGTAAGACCTACCGGGAGTTCACAGATTCGTCAAGAAAATCGCCATTCTCCGCAGGCGTTCGTGATGAGCGGTCAGGCAGTAATACAGTACCTTGCGAGAGGCCAGGGGTATCGATAGAATCCTGCCAAGTCCAATTTACTATTTCGTGCCTAATGTACAGGTCAAGATCCTACACGGGCGATGATGGCTCGACCGACCCTTGTGATTTGTTTCGGCGATAGCCTGACGGCGGGCTTTCAATCGCCGACCCGAGAGAATCCAGCAGGGGAGGAGACTCCCTATGGAGCTTTCCTGCAGAACCACCTGGGTGGAGCGGCAGAGGTTCGTACCAGCGGTATCTGTGGCGAGCTGACCGGCGAAATGGTAATGCGATTCCGGCGCGATGTGCTCGATCAGAGGCCAGACTGTGTGCCAATCCTCGGCGGGACGAACGACCTGGGTTGGAATGCATCGCCCCTCGAAATCATGCGTAATCTGGTCAAAATGTATGAACAGACCCTCGCCACAGGAAGCGTACCGATTCCAGTCACGGTTCCCTCGATTCGGGTCGAGGAGAGCCAAGGCAGCAGAGAAGGCCAGGAGTGGGTCGCCGAGCACCTTGCACGTCGGGGCCAGCTGAACAAGTTCATCCAAGAGTATGCGGCATCAAAAGGCATCGCCTGTGTGGACCTTTTTACGGTCACTGCAGATCCTGAGAGTGGACAACTGGCTGAGATCTATTCAAACGACGGGATTCATCTCACCACCTCCGGTTACCGGCTGTTTGCGGAGCAGATGGCCCAAGTCCTGAAATCCCTACTGTCCCGAGCGTCACAGTCGTGAGGACCAGGCTGCAAGCAGTCAGCGATCGACAGTTCGATCGCGTGGTCGAGACGAGTAGCGTCCCAGTGCTGGTGGAATTCTGGAAGCCAGGCTGCGGTCATTGCCCCGCCTTAACGACCGAGCTCGAATGTGTACAAAAAGAAATGGGATCGAGTTTGCTCATTGTTACGATGAATGTGGAGGAGAATCCTCAGATCCCTGCCGAGTTGGAAGTCACGTCACTTCCCGCGATCGCGCTGTATCGGAACGGGGAATTCGCAAAATTTGTTGGAGGGCTAGGAAAGCGGGACGAGATTGTGAAACAGATTGGGATCGAGCCGAGCAGTTGACTCGATCCTCACAGAGGCTCCCCCTACAGCACTCGCCAAGCGCGACCATCGTTTTGGATCAGACGGTCTGCTTCCACCGGTCCCCACGTGCCTGCTTGGTATTCGGGTAACCAGCGTTGTCCCAGCTGTTCCCAGGATTGGAGAATCTGGGTGATCCATGCCCAAGAGGCTTCGACGGCATCACGTCTCATAAACCGGGAGGCGTCCCCGGCCATGACATCGAGCAGGAGGCGTTCATAGGCCTCAGGAGACGGCCGACCAAACACTTCACCGTACTTGAAGTTCATTTCAACCGGGTGAGTCTGCGCACGAGTGCCTGGCACTCGTGAGACGATACGGAGCGAGAGCCCTTCTTCAGGTTGAATTCTCAAGGCTAAGACGTTCGGCGCTTGAGGAGCTTGCGCATTGGCGTTGAAAAGGATCTGTGGGATTTCTTTAAATTGAACGGCAACTTCGCTGACCCGAAGCGGCAGCGCCTTTCCGGTTCGTAAATAGAACGGCACGCCGGACCAACGCCAGTTTTCCACGAAACATTTCACGGCCACGTAGGTTTCGGTGATGGAATTGGGCTTGACCCCTTTCTCCCGCCGATAGCCTGGAACCGGCGTGCCATGCACCGTGCCTTCCGTGTATTGCGCCCTCACCGTGCACTTCTCCACATCCTTGCTTGTAATAGGCCTTAGGCAACGAAGCACTTCCATCTTGGCGTTCCGCACCACATCCGGGTCCAATGAGTAGGGGGGTTCCATCGCGACGAGACAGAGCAGTTGGAGCAGGTGATTCTGGACCATATCCCGAAGCGCGCCAGCTTCCTCATAGTAGGTCGCTCTGGTCCCGACTCCCTCCGCCTCGCTCACGGTGATCTGGACGTGGTCGATATACTTGTGATTCCAGATCGGCTCGAAAATGCTGTTGGCAAAGCGCACGACCATGAGATTCTGGACCGTTTCCTTGCCCAGATAATGATCGATGCGGAAAATTTTCGATTCGTCGAATACACGGCCCGTTACCGCGTTGATGGCCTCTGCCGAGGCCAGATCTCGCCCGACCGGTTTGTCAACGATGATACGGGCGTAGGGCGAACGAGTCGCCGGGTTCCCCGCAAGTCCAGAGCTCGACAAGCCTTCGCAGACGGGAGTGAAGGAGCTGGGTGGAATGCTGAGGTAGAAAACTCGATTCCCAGGCAGCTGGAACGTGCGCTCGAGTTCCTCCGCACGCGCCTTGAGCCGCAGGTAAGTTTGTGCGTCATCGTTTTCGCCGGCCAGGTAAAACAAATGTCGGGAAAAAGCATTCCAGGTATCTTCGATCAAGGCCTGTCGGGAATGTTTGACGACACCGTCGCGCACGGCGGCCCGAAACTCTTCATCACTCATTGGAGTACGGCCCAAGCCCAACACGACGTAGTCCGAAGGCATCAGCCCATCGAGCAGCAGGTTGTAGAGTGCCGGGATCAGACGCCGACGGGCCAAGTCTCCCGAGCCTCCGAAAATGACCAGGGTGCAGGGCTCGACAGGCGGCAGAGTTTCCTGCGCGGGACTGATCTCGACTCGCTGACTATTAGGGGCCATCGTGGTGTCCTGCTGAGATAGATAATTGATTACCGTCGGACCGCATGACCGCCGAACGCATTCCGCAAGGCGGCCAGCATCTTTTCAGCAAACGATTCCTCCTGCCGCGATCGAAACCGCGTGAACAGGGCCGTCGTGAGTGTCGGAACCGGCACGTCCTTTTCGATCGCGTCGGCGATCATCCAGCGGCCTTCACCAGAATCCTGCACGTAACCTTTCAACTTTTCCAGCTTTTGGTCTTCTTTGAGCGCGCCCGCCGCCAACTCAAGCAGCCAGGAACGCACCACGCTACCGTGCATCCAGAGATCGGCGATGCGTGCGAGATCCAGTTTGTACTCGCTCTTGGACATCAATTCAAATCCTTCGGCATAGCCCTGCATCATGCTGTACTCAATACCGTTGTGGACCATCTTCACATAGTGCCCGGCGCCGACAGCTCCGACGTGGGCCCAGCCGTTTTCAGGAGCCAGGGTCTTGAACGCCGGTGCCAGCCGTTTCACAGCTGTGTCCTCGCCTCCGACCATCAGACAGTAGCCGACTTTCAATCCCCAGATGCCTCCGCTTGTTCCGGCATCCACATAATGAATGCCTCTTTTCTTCAGCTCTG
>JACPZN010000008.1 GCA_016195505.1 Nitrospirota bacterium
GATGCAAACAGATTTTCGGGGCCGAGCACGTCAATGTGCAACCGCATTCAGGTTCGCAGGCCAATATGGCGGCTTATCTGTCGGTGTTGAAGGCAGGAGATACGATCCTTGGCATGGACTTGGCCCAAGGCGGACATCTCACACACGGGAGTAAGGTCAACTTTTCCGGCATTCTATTTCGAGTCTTTTCTTATGGCGTGGACCGTAAGACCGAAACGATCGACTACGATGCCGTTCAGAAAATTGCCGACGAATGCCGGCCTCGCATGATCGTAGTTGGTGCCAGCGCCTATGCCCGCGTGCTGGACTTTCCTCGATTTCAGGAAATCGCCAAATCGGTGGGGGCCTATTTGCTGGTCGATATCGCTCATATCGCCGGTCTCATCGCTGCAGGGCTTCATCCAAACCCTGTTCCCTATGCAGACTTCGTCACGACGACGACCCATAAGACCCTTCGAGGCCCGCGTGGTGGTGTCACGATGTGTAAAGCCGAGCATGCGAAGGCCGTCGACAAGCTTGTCTTCCCCGGTCTGCAGGGGGGACCTTTGATGCATGTGATCGCGGCTAAAGCCGTCGCATTCAAAGAGGCCTTGTCCCCGTCATTCAAGCGCTACCAGCAGCAGGTGATCGCCAATGCGAAGGCGTTGGCGCAGGGACTGATTGATCGTGGCTACAAGATCGTTTCCGGTGGGACCGATACCCACCTGATGCTCTTGAACCTTACCAATAAGGGAATCACCGGGAAGGAAGCCGATGCCGCCCTTGATGCCGCCGGCATTATTGTCAATAAGAACGCCGTCCCGTACGATGAGAAACCTCCGGCGGTGGCCAGCGGTATTCGACTGGGAACGCCGATCGTGTCCACGCGAGGGATGCGCGAACCGGAAATGGAAAAAATCGTGGACTTGATCAATCGTGTTCTGCAACACCGTCAGGATCCGGCAGTGCTCGAAGAGGTTCGCGCTCAAGCAAAAGCCTTGTGCAACCGTTTCCCCATCTTCCACTCCTACTAGACTGAGGATGTCGCAAAAGCCCTCCAGCATCGTTCTCGCTGCGCTCAAGGCCTCAACGTGCCAACCGCGTACGCCTCGGCCTTTTACTCGCTGCGGCCTTGCTGGATGGGCTTTTTCGGCATCCTCTGGGTCTCACATCGTGCTCTTTTATTCGCCCAGAAGCGGTTCGTGGTTCCGTGGTTCTGACGGTTTTGTGACGGTCTAACCCATATCCAAGAGGGCGGGGCGCCACCTGTGAACGTATGAACGGGTCGAAGAGATCCTTCCGGTCGTCGTCAAGAAAGATGGACGCCGCGAGTCGTTCGACCGGAGCAAGATTCTCTCCGGATTGAAAAAAGCCTGCGAAAAACGGCCGATCAGCACGGCAACGATCGAAGCCGCGACCGACCGGATTGAAAAGCGGATCCAGGAAATGGGTGAAAATGAGATCGAAAGTCGGGTGGTGGGTGAGGAAGTGATGAAAGAATTACACCAGTTAGACCAGGTCGCCTATGTCCGGTTTGCGTCCGTGTACCGAGAGTTCAAGGACATCGACCAATTCATGGATGAGCTGAAATCTCTGGCTCAACAGCGCCGCGAACGTTGAGAGCGGACTCCCAGAGCCCATCTTCTGTTTTCACCGTTTTCTCTTCGTCCAATTCCGACCGACTCAACATGTCTCGATCGTTCGCACCGACGAGCCTCACCCACGGAGTTCCGAGGCGATGACCAAGCTGCGATCCCAGCGAGTTCGACGGAAAGCGCCGAGTCCAGGCGCAACCAACGTCGCCATCATCGGCGCCGGTCGAGGGGGTACGGCGCTGATGGAAATCTTTGCGAATGATCCTCTCGTCCAAATCGTCGGGGTTGCGGAAATCGATCCACAGGCTCCCGGATTGAGCCTGGCCAAACGACTGCGCATTCCGGTGACTCGCGACTATCAACAGCTCTTGGCGATGGAACGGGTCGACTTGATCATCGACGTGTCTGGTAATTCCGAGGTCTGGCAGTTCCTCCAAGACTTTCATCGGATGGGTGTGACCATCATCGGTGGGGCCAGCGCCAAGTTCATGTGGGAACTGATCGAAGCCCGCATTCGGGCGACGGCTGAGATCGAGAAGACGCTGAACAAGTATCAATCCCTCTATCGGCTGTATGTGAAAGAGACGGGCACAGCAGTGACGGAGGAACGAACCAGAATCGCCTGCGAAATCCATGATGGACTTGTACAAAGCCTGGCAGGTGTCAATTTCAAGCTCGATCTCTGCCAACAACTGGTCCGGAAGAATCCGAAGGCCGGTCTGGCCACCATCAAGGAGAGCAAGGCTCAACTCAAACTTGCCATTCAGGAAGCCCGCCAAGTGATCTTCAATCTGCGTCCGCTCCATTACGACAAAATGGAATTGATTCCCGCGCTGACGAACTATCTCAAGTCATACGAAACTCAGTCCCATATTGCCGCCAAGTTTATCGTAACAGGGGATGAACAGATTCTCTTTCCTCGGACGAAGATCTTCCTGTTCCGAATCATCCAGGAAGCCTTGAGTAACGTCCAAAAACATGCGAAAGCCGACCGAGTGTCGATCCGACTGGAAATCGGTCTAGAGATGTTGCGAATCACCATTACCGATAACGGGATCGGTTTCGACATGGAGACTGTCCTCCGCGACCCTGAAAAATGGGATCATTTTGGGATCAGAGGTATTTTGGAACGGGCCCGGCTGGTCGGTGGGGAAGGACGTGTCGAATCCAAAAAGGGGCAGGGCACAAAAATTATCGTCGAAGTGCCGCTGGTTAATAAGGGGGGTGAGGACAATGGAGAAAATTAAGGTCCTGATCGCCGATGATCATCGAGTCGTCCGAGAAGGATTAGCAGCTATTCTCAAGACTAAAGAAGACATTCATGTTGTGGGCGAAGCGCAAGACGGCATTGAGGCGGTGGAGAAAGCCCGCGCGCTCCTTCCAGACGTCATCTTGATGGATGTGAGCATGCCACGGATGGGCGGCGTCGAAGCCACCAGACAAATTAAGCGCGAGTTTCCGCATATAGGGATCGTGGCGTTGACCATGTACGAGGAGCAGCAATACATCTTTGATCTGGTCCGAGCCGGAGCCACTGGGTACTTGCTCAAGGATTCCGAATCCTCCCAGATTGTCGCGGCCATCCGGGCCATCTATCGCGGTGAATCGCTCATTCATCCTTCTGTCGCCAGCAAGATCCTCGCGGAGTTTTCCTTGATGTCCCAGAAGAAGGGTAAAAGACCGGGGTGGGCCGAGCACGACCTGACAGAGCGGGAAATCACCGTCTTGCGATTGGTCGCCGACGGCAAAACCAACAAGGAAATCGCCAACAATCTCGACCTGAGCGAGAAGACCGTGAAGAATCACGTCCGAAACATCTTCCACAAACTGCAAGTCTATGACCGCACACAAGCAGCCATCCTCGCTATACGAAAGGGACTAATCGAGCTAGACCCTAAACGTTAGTCAGGTGTGCTGTGACATACGACGCATGCCCATTCTTCGCGCTGCCGCTGGCCCACTTTCCGGGCTTTGGGTCACCGCTGAGCAAATGGAATCAGTAGCGGCGGCTATCAAAGCCGCGCCTGCCTCTTCGGGACAAGCGGATAGGCCGACTTCTCCGGCAACGCCGTCTCCGTCCTCGACGGCAACACCATCGAAGTCCTGCACAACAACCACGCTGAGCGCATCCGCTTCAACGGCATCGACTGCCGTGAGAAAGGCCAAGCCTACGGCGAGGAAGCCAAACAAGCGACCTTTCGCTTCATCACGCCTGAGAACAGGTGGTACGCTAAGCCTCTGCCCTCAGATAGTATGATTTGCTGCAGCCTATTGAATGCGCGTGAGTACCCGGTGATCGATCACCATGGACATAGCTCCAACGTACCCAGGAGCGGCATAGGATGGAGCCTTTTCGATACGAGCCACCGAGCTCGGCATGAATCCCGAGGCTTTCTTGCCTTGGGAAGGGGCGATCGTCAGGTAGATCGAGCCTTGGTGCACATAGAGGGTGCCCGCAGTGGCTTCAGTGCCTGACCCTGCCGATGGGAGACACCGTGAAGCCCACTATCTGCTCCGGTTTCGCTTGCAGTAAGGCTTGGGCTAGCAGGGGAGTAAGAAACTCGGCGTCTTTATCGCTGAATACTCTCATCGGTTTGCTGCCACGGGCGGGCACGTCTGCCGAGCCTTTTATAACGTCATCCGTAACTACCCCTTTGACGACCTTGAGGATGGTTGTCTGGTCGATCACGGCTGGATGACTGGCCTCGAAAGACCAATCGGCGACTTCAGTAAGGTAAATCAATCCTTTGGCGCTCTTGTGGATTTTTGACCATCCGTAAAATATCGAGCAGCCTGTTACGACGAGACAAAGGGAGAGCAATGCACCGATGTATTGAAGGCCTCGAGTATATACAGATGCATGCATGTCGGTTCTCCTCTTTATGGAGTTCTGAGGCAGGGAAACTTCTGGGTGGGTGTGAGCTGCCCCCCAGCTGTTAGGCTACCAAGCCAGCTTGGTCACGCCCACACACTGACCAATGTGGCCGTGCTGGTACCCGTCTTGATTCACGCACACTGACTCCATTCAAGACGTGCATTCAGCAAGTGTAGTTTTAGCTCCATAGTGCCCTCCTTCTCTGCTCACATCATCGACTCGGAGCGTCAGAATCGTCAAGGTATTTTTACGTGTATATCGAAAGGGAGTCTGGTCAAAACTGCTCAGTTGGGGAAGTTTTTGACGAGCATGTGGGGGTGCTCCCCACCCCTTTGGGATATAGAGGTTTCGCTCCGGTTCCGACATCACCTCTCTGTCGCCGGTGACCTCGCCACAATAAACGGGTCCACCCTGTCTGTGAGGGTTAAGCCAATAGGATGGCCGTATGTCACGTCTTCGTCATACCGTCGAACAGATCCTCGCGCCGTTGCGTGTAGCTTAGGGCGCACTGCCCGATGGCACCAACCTCAATGACACGCTGATCCAAGTGGCCTGGTGCTGGATAACCTTAATGAACAGGTCCGGCGACCGATACACGGTACTCGCAGGGTCGAGCAGGAGTCAGCGAGACTTTCCCCATACGGCTGAGGCGATCCACCGAAAAAATAGCTGCTCCCAGCCGACACCTGTCAGCGCGGCGAGATACTCTTGAACGTGATTATGCGCTCACCTAAACGGCTTGCAACACATTCGTAAAAATACGCACGCGACTAGTTCATTCCTTCCGTGTGCCAAATGGGATGGGGGTTGTGCTTGCCGACGAAGTCTTGGGATACCTTGGGATACCATGGCCACAGAGAACCGCTGCGACTGGCAAGGATCACTACGGGTGCATGCCTCCTAGCCTCATGCTCCCTGATGGAAGGAATCTCAACTATGAACTTACGTGACGGCTGGTGGTGGTATCGGAAGTATGCGCCGGAAGATGAAGATATGGTGCTTGAAGGACTCGAAAAGTCAGCGCGAGAGGCCAATAAGTGTCTGTGGGCCGATCCTCAGCCGGTGCCGCGGTGGGAGTGGCGAAAGCGAGGCAGATGAGCGGCGCGTGACGGGCCGGCTCCTTCCCTCACCCCCGCACAACAATCGACGAACTATGCCCGAATGAGAAGGTGGTCGAAGTGCGCAGGTTCTTCGATGGACCTGGTAAATCGATTCAGTCTCATCTGGTCATTTGGGCTCACCCGGATCACATCCACCATGATCCAGGGCGTGTGAACCAAGCTGACTTCCGCCAGCCCGATGTCTACAAAGGACTCCTCGCCTTCCAACCATAATTGGATTTTCACAAGATCCCCTGCTCTCAGGGAATCAGGGGTGGTGAGCTTATGCCCATGCTCTACGCGTTCGAGAACGCACCCGTCCGCTTGAAGCTGCGTGCTCGTGAGCGGAAGCACGCAGTCAATAGTAAATCTTGGTCTATCTCCCCCGGCCTGTTGTGTCCCCTGAGCCATCATGTACGTGTCGGGAGTGTGGGAAAGGGCTGCGTGGCTATTCCTCAAGACGGGGTAGCTTGCCCGAGATTGACCTCCCCCCCCGTGGTTGTACCAGCCGCAATGGGAGTCGGGCCCATCATGGCACGATGGTCTCCGGTGCGTGTGGACGATAACCTCGCACACTGTGCGGACGAATCCGTTTATAGATATGCCGCCTGCGCTCCACGAGCACCGGTACCTCCCAAAGTGTATCAAACAGCGCCCGATCCAACAGTTCATCACGTAACCTCGCGTTGAAACGCTCGATATAGCCGTTCTCCCAATGGACTGCCCGGCGTGGTACACAACGTCTGCACGCCAACGCGGGCCAGCCAGAGCCACCGTGGGAGTGGCGGAAGCAAAGGAGGAACTGATTGTTGTGCCCTCAGATAGTGCGGAAACCCACACCCCCTCGACCAACCTTGACACCTCCCCACGGACGGTCTAGCTTTACCCAAGCTTTTGAAGGGGGTACCACAACCGGGGTAGGTCAATGGCTCCTATTAGCTTTCAATTGACAGCAATGGCACGAGCCAAGCCTGCCACATCCTGTGCACCTATAGGACCACTACGGGTTCTATTTGATGGTTCCATTTGATACGACAATCGCAATCTTCCCTCGCACACCGCCTCGTTCCAACTGATTGATCGCCTGAGCTACGTTGCTCAGCCTGTAAGTTATTTCAATGGGAGTTTCCAAGGGCTTTTCCTCAAGCCACTGAGCTACTTGTTTCAAGTCACGATCGACGGACTTGACGATGTAAAAAGTACACTTTTCCTTTAGAACAGGCGCCAGAAGAAAGCCCGCGATGACTGTGGCCGAAGGGAGCAGACTGATAAATCGTCCGCCGGCCTCCAAAATACGGCGTGTTTTGAAGAAGGAAAGGTTGGACGCCACATCGAATATGATGGAGGAGCGTTCTTGAAGTTCAAGAACGGCTGTCCTGCGATAATCTATGACCTCTTCTGCGCCCAAAGACTGGACGAACTCCGCTGACCCAGCGGAACAGGTAGCGGTCACGGATGCGCCAAGAAGGCGAGCAAGCTGGACTGCGTAAGAACCTACTCCTCCAGATGCGCCATTCACAAGAACACGATTTCCCGGCGTTTTTGCGAGGGCACTGCGAAGCACTTGAAGGGCGGCGAGAGCAGCAGTCGGACAAGTTCCTGCTCGCTCAAAAGAAAGCGAAGGCGGCATTTTGTTGATGGTGTGAACGTCCGCCAAGATTTTCTCGCTAAAAGCTCCTTGACGGTTTTCCACGGGTAAGGCAGAAAACCAAAGATGCGGTCTCCTGGCCTGAAATCAGCGATCCCACTTCCCAGGACATCGATCTCTCCTGCGAAATCATATCCGACGATCAGAGGGAAGTTTCTGGCATGAAGCAGCTTCACCTTACCCGTGAGCACCTTGGAATCGGCAGGATTGACTGCTGATCCATGGACTTGGATACGAATTTCGTTCTCTCCAAGTCTTGGCTCCGGTAGATCCAACAATTCCAACCGATCCACCGATCCATAGGACCTGACTGCCATTGCTTTCATGTTGGCAGAGTATTAAGCGAACTCGATCATGATAGCGTCATCCGGGACTTCAGATTCTTCGATACAGCGGAAGTAACCCTGAACTGCCCCCTTTCACGCTGTCGCTAACACCTTACCAGGAACGCCCCTGTCTTGCAGTTTGATCGATCGCTCTCCTACAATAGCCCTCCCTGCGAGGTTCCCATGGCCTTCGCGATTCGGCCCTACCGTCGCCTCCCCGTGCAATGCCCCGTCACTTACTATGGGGGGCTATCCATCAAGTTCCCGCTGGCCTACTCTTTGGGTTTCTGGTTACTAATCACACTCCTGGTGCTGAGTCGTGGGCCGGTGTATGCGGAGTGGGTGGCGCTAGAGAAACAATATCAATCACCAGGACTACAGACGGTGTACTTCGATCCAGACACCATCCGCAGAGAAGGGCATCTGGTGACGATATGGCAATTGACTGACTATAAGTCGATGCAAGGGAATGTGGGGTTGGGGCGCTTCTTATTGGACCCCAGCCGATTTTTGTCGACGATGACCCACAAGCAATTCGATTGTGCAGAAAAGCGTCTTCGATTGCTGGCGTACATGGAGTTCTTAAGCCATATGGGAACCGGGAGACGGAATGATGGATACGTAGACAAAGAGAACTGGCTACCAGTTGAACCAGAGAGTATCAATCAAGCACTGTGGGAACTTGCCTGCGGCGATCAGTGATCCTGTCCGATGGCGCCAACGTCTATCACGCGCTGGTCAAAGATGGCTGGTGCTGGTGGTATCGAAAGTATGCACCGAGGAATACGGTGCTAGGAGGGCTAGAGAAGGGAGCACGAGGGGCGAGGAAAGGTTTGTGGGCTGACCCGCAGCCAGTGTGTGCCGTGGGAGTGGCGGAAACAGCGCAAGGAGTCTTTCTCGACAACCTATCCCTTTCCTTAACCCCACACCACGCTCGGCCTAGCCGTTGAGTTAATCTAGCTCGAATAATCCGAGACCTAAGCCGATCTGTCCAAATTTTACGTCGGGCAGTACATCTGCCCGCTTCTCTTATCCATTGCCAGGTGAGCCATGTTGCTTCTTGACCAGCGTGGCGATGACCTTTGTGATTTGCTCGGCTACCTTCGGCTGGGGCGTGTCGAAGTCCACCCCGAACTTAGACTGCTTGACCCATTTCACGGTGGCGCGCTCGATCAGCAACAGCTCCGGGTCTCCCGGCACAAAAATTTGCAGGGCGAGCACCATCCCGACGGAGACTGGCACATTCCCGATAATGTAGCTCCCGCTCAGCGAAAGATCTTTGATGATTCCTCCACCGGCAATTCCGTCCCCACGATACCGCACCGGCGCGAATGTCTTGAGCCGTTGACTTTTCCGCATGGCAAACCCCGGCATTCTGTCACCTTGTCTCGATCAATCACGCTTGCTTATCGACAGCCGCAATTTTACTGCCTCACTGAACGTTTGGACAGATAATTGTCCCGCCAGAGTTGACACCTTCCCACGGGCGGTCTAGCCTTACTGGTCATGGGTGCGACGGTAGTGAGCCAGCAAGCAACCGCTGTAACTGCCCCTACTAAAGCTCAATAGTCCCCCCTCTACGTAGAATTGCGTGCCATCCTTCCCCCCTTATACCCTTGCCCGCATGTTAAGAGCGCGTCGGTTCGGCTATGGGCGAATGATTCTGAAGGGTGTGGCCATTGTCTACGGGGTATCCTTTGCGGCAGGGCTCGTTCTGGCGTTCGCTGACATCACGCCGCAGGCGACTCCGAATGTTTATCCGTTGGTTGCTCTGGTGATAGGAGCAAGCGGAGTTGCGATTGCCCTTCGAGTGACCCATACCACGGGGTTGTCGTACC
>JACPZN010000009.1 GCA_016195505.1 Nitrospirota bacterium
ATTAGGTGGAGAAAAAATGTCCGATCGAGTCCAAGAATGAACCGCCGCTGACGATCTGTATCATAAAAATGGGTTAACGGATGCGAGAAAGAAGGGCTGGTGCCGCGGCCCAGATGCTATCGATCACCGAGCACACGTAGGCGGCAGCCCGCTCATGGTCGGTCTCCCAATCCGGCATCACTTCGTGCAGATCAAGAATCGGCTGATCGTGACCGAGACAGACCTGATTAAACAGAGGAACGTCGCGCCCAAATTGTTCTCGAACAAAGAGCTGGTGGTTTCGCCCCATGGCAATGACGAGGTCGGCACCTTCGACCAGTTCCCTGGTCAATTGTCGTGGGATATGTGTGGTGAGATCAGCGCCTTTCTCACGCAACCGGGCCTGAACCCAGGCATGCATGGGCTGAGGCTTCGCGTCGATTCCAGCCGAGCTGATAACGCGGGACGCATCAGGGCCTAGGCGGGCCTTGAGCGCATACTCTGCCGTCACACTTCGAAAAATATTCCCCGTGCATACAAAGAGAACGGATTGAAGATTCCCACCGGAACCGTGATCATTCACCATCATCATACCTCCCGCTCACGGTCGACAGTCGCATAGCTACACGCGTAGAATGCCCGCCTATGTCACATTCAGCAAGCTCATCACGCATATCTCTCAAACTGGATGAGGCCACGGAACAGTTGCAGACCAAGCTGCTTCGCCTCGTCGGAGAGGCCATTGCCGAATATGGCCTCATCGAGAATGGCGACAAGATCATGGTCTGCCTATCAGGCGGGAAAGACAGCTATGCGCTGCTCGACCTCTTGCTGGTCCTGCAACAGCGTGCTCCGATTCACTTTGACCTTGTCGCGGTGAACCTGGATCAAAAGCAGCCCGGGTTTCCTGCCCACATCCTTCCCGACTATCTTTCAGATATGGGAGTGCCATTCCATATCGAGGAACGTGACACCTATTCAATCGTCAAACGACTCATCCCTGAAGGGCAGACCACCTGTTCGCTCTGCTCCCGGCTCCGTCGCGGCATTCTCTATCGCGTGGCCACGGAATTGGGCGCGACCAAGATCGCATTGGGTCACCACCGCGACGACATTGTTGAAACCCTATTCCTGAACTTGCTCTATACCGGCAAGCTCAAGACGATGCCCCCGAAACTACGCTCGAAAGATGGCCGGCATATGGTCATTCGCCCGCTGTCCGCCGTACGAGAGAGCGATCTCGAACGATATGCGGAACTTCGCGCGTTTCCCATTATTCCCTGCGATCTCTGTGGCTCACAAGAGGACCTCAAGAGAAAACAGGTGAAGGCGTTTTTGCGTGAATGGGAACAACGATCGCCTGGCTGTACCAACAGTATCTTCGCCGCCCTGTCGAACGTGGCACCGCCGCTTCTCCTGGACCCACGGCTATTCGACTTCGTAGGTCTGCGCGCCTCTAACCAGGGGGAGGGGCAGGAAGACGGATGGTTGGATCAAGACCCTGCCCCACTTTCATGAGGCTCACAATCTTATGGAATGGGAATGAGTGTTTCGGCGCCTGACGAAGGCCCTTATATCGACTCCATAATCATGCACCCCCTGGTGAGTTCGCCATTGCGTCGAAGTCAGGATTTCGCTATACAAAGCCTTCTTCTTTAGGCAGAAGATTGTGGTCCGTGACACACTATCCAGATTTCAAGATTGTTGCTGAGCAACTGGTCCAGACGGCCCAGTGGGCTTCGCGGATGGGCTGGGCCCCGGCCACAAGCTCAAACTATAGTGTGCGGTTACCGGACGATGCCGCTCCTGCCTATTGCGCGATTACGGGTTCAGGGATAGACAAAGGCACGATTGAAGTCGAGCACATCCTCGCCGTTGACCAATATGGCAAGCCAATAGATGCTGAGGGACTGAAGCCTTCAGCCGAGACCCTTCTCCATCTGCTTCTGTATCGCACAATGGGAGCCGGAGCTGTGCTTCACACGCACTCGCTTTCAGCGGCGTTGCTCTCACACGTGGCTCGCAATGAAGGGCAAGTCCAGCTCTCTGGGTGGGAATTGCTGAAAGGACTGAGCGGCATAGATACCCATGATGTAGAGATCTCCTTGCCGGTCTTCCCAAACTCACAGGATATGCAGGCATTGTCGACGCACGTAGAACAGGCCCTTTCGAATCAACGGCCCTGCTACGGATTTTTGCTGGCAGGACATGGTCTGTATGCGTGGGGCAAAGACATATCCGAGGCGAAACGCCATCTTGAGGTCTTCGAATATCTTCTCCAATGCCAACGAGAGGTGACACAACATGGCCACTCTGCGAATACCCGATAAGAACGTGACGCTGGCTGATCCATCTGCCGTTCGGCAATTTCTCGACGGGCGGGGCATTGTTCATGAACGATGGTTTGCGGACAGAGACCTGCCTTCAGGCGCTTCAAACGAACAGATTCTCGCAGCCTACGACTACCTGCTCAAGCCCTTTATGGAAAAATGCGGGTACCAGACGATGGATGTCATTCATGTCGATGAACACACTCAGAATCTGGAAGGAATTCGTGAAAAATTCATCGCTGGTAGCTGCCGCATGATCCGATTCGTCCTGTTGGACATCGAGGGCACGCTCATTTCGGTGGCCTTTGTCCGCGAGGTCCTCTTCCCATTCTCAAAACACCGTCTCGCACCCTTCCTCCAGGAGCGGCGGCAGGACCCAAGCGTGCTCCAATGGACCGTAGTCTGCCAAGATACCATTGAGCATGAAACAGGTACTCGCCCTACCTATGAGGAACTACCGGTCCTGCTGACTACGTGGATCGATCAGGACCGAAAACTGGCTAGCCTAAAAGGGCTGCAAGGAATGATCTGGGATGAGGGCTATCGACAGGGGGCATTTAAGCCCGAGTTGTATGGCGATGTCTTGCCAGCGTTAACTATATGGCGGGCTCGCGGCATCCGCTTGGGAATTTATTCGTCTGGTTCAGAACAGGCACAACGCCTTCTCTTTGCACATACCAACATCGGTGATGTGACATCGTTGTTCGAGCACTATTTCGACACGAGCGTCGGCGAGAAAAAGGCCGCATCCAGCTACCGCACGATCAGTGAGCAAATCGGCCTGCCACCCGGTCACATTCTTTTTCTGTCGGATGCGGAAGCAGAACTGGATGCTGCCGCGTTGACAGGATTTAGGACCGCTCACGTCGTGCGGCCTGGAACCAATGCGAGCACCCGGCATCCTACCTATTCTGATCTGACACGCCTTTTCCTCGAAGAGTAGGCTTCCCGATTGACGACGTATTCGGGACGCATCGACCATCGCAGGGCGGGGTTATGTCTTCAATTTCGACGCAAATTGCTTGCGGAACTTGGCCACTTTCGGCCCAACGATAGCTGTGCAGTAGCCCTGGAAGGGATTTCGCACGAAGTATTCTTGGTGATAGGGCTCGGCTTCATACCAGGTACCGGCCGGAGTGATTTCCGTCACGACTGGGTTCGAATAGAGCTTCTCCTTCGTCACGTTTGCGATCACCTCCTCGGCGATCTGCTTTTGCTCAGGAGCATGGTAGAAAATTGCCGACCGGTATTGAGTCCCAACATCATAACCTTGCCGATTGAGCGTCGTCGGATC
>JACPZN010000024.1 GCA_016195505.1 Nitrospirota bacterium
CCACCGATGCTGGCGATGCCGGTGGCAATTTTCTCGATATCGCGAAGATGAAGCAGATCCGCGCCGATGAGCGGGCCGAGCACACCGGCGACAAAGGCGACGGGAGGAGCTTGGTCCGGGACGAGGAGCAGAGCGCTTAGGGCGGCAAGCAAGGGAGGCAATAGGCCTGGCATCGCAATGCCGATCCCCTCGACAGGTTTTGCCGTCCAATAGCACACCACTAGGTTGATGAAGATTGCAAGGAGCAATCCGGAGAGCGGCTGCCAGCCTGCTGCCATTAAGTGAGCCGTTTCATAGACCGCTAAGCCCACTGGAATGAGACAGCCGCCGACATTGACGGCGATGATGGTTTCTCGACGCACGCGCACGGCCGAGGGCCACCGGCCCAGCAATCCGAAAACCGCCAGCGGGTCTGCCAGCACCGATTCCGTTCGGGGAATCCGCTTCACAGGAATGTTGATCGGACTTCCCAAGAGAATGCCAATCACTACGAGCAGAGCGGCCGTCGGTTCCAGTTTGAGTTTGATCAGGGCTGAGGTGAACAGTTGGCCGAAGACGAATGGGAGCAGCGCCAACAGCACAAGGAAGAGCAACAGCGGCAGCACTCCGGGGAGTTTCACCGGTTGACCCCCTCACCATTCGGCCAGAATCCGATGCCGCGAATCACGAGCCGCTGCCCATTGATGCGGGCCTGCGCCCCAAGAAAGACCTCCGCCAACCAGGTGCTCGTGAGCACGTGGTCGGTGACGGTCGAAACGATGAATCGGCTCTCACCTGATGCCAAGGCCGCAAAGGGAATGATCTGGTCTGCGGCAAACCGGTCCAGCGTCGCGCCGGACGCGAGCTCGTCGAGTAATTGCTTCGCGACGCGTTTGCCGATCGACTCCGCGCTTCTTCTCAAGGCTCCTGCTTGGTCCGCCCCCAGTCGTACGGCTTGTCCTGCATCGGCAAAGAGCGCCAGCGCGGCGCCCCGCTGCAGAGACTCTGTATCATGGCGAAGCTCGATGTCAGCCCGATAGCCGGCCTTTGCCAGCAGGTCTCGTGCTGTGTCTGCCATTCGCTGGCTCACTCGCCGTTCTTCGAGATGAGAGGACAGTGCGATGCCCCATAGCCTCGTCACCGAATCTGCTTCTTCCCGGATGATAGCTCGTAAGGGAGCAGTGAGTGGTTTCACGACAAGACGGAGTATGCCCTCACCGCGAGGCACATAGCCGGGACGTACAATCTCAACCTCCGCATGGAGGTTCATTCCTTGCAATATCGGAAACAGGACATACTGGATATGAAAAGCAGACGGCGCAAAGTCCTGAAAGAGCCCTCCTCGCAATTCGACGGTGACCCGCGACCCTGCGAAGGCAAGGACCGGCAGGATGCCGAGGCCCAGCATGGTCGTCGAGCCGGCAGAGCCGATGTCCCAACTATAGTGACGCCCTGTTTTCAGCGGGCCGGGACGGAATGTGAATTCCTGTGATCCTTGCGCTACCCCCTCAGCGCGGCCGTTGACGAGCTCGGCAATGGCCTCGACGACACGAATGTGTTGCGGGCGCAAGCCGGGCTTCTCTCGCTTCGCTCGGGCATTGACCACGTGGATAGGTTGGCCCGTCAGGGCGGAGAACGCAACTGCCTGCCTGACGATCGAACCACTTCCGGAATAGCGGGAACCGTCAATCGTCAGCATCGGTTCGACATTCTGTGAAGGGCTCACTCACTCTTCGGAGGATGTGATTGGTATAATGCTCGCACAACGCCGTGATCTCAAGGGAGCCTGTCATGACGGCCTCACAACCAGCGACGATCATGCCGACGAAATATTGGCATCAACTCGAGGACGGGCGCATTCAGTGCGATCTCTGTCCGCGCTACTGCACCCTTCAGGAAGGGCAGCAGGGGCTCTGCTTTGTCCGGGGCCGGCTGCAGGATCAAATTGTTCTGACGACCTATGGGCGATCGAGTGGGTTTTGCGTCGATCCGATCGAAAAGAAGCCGCTGAATCATTTTCTTCCCGGGACCTCAGTACTTTCGTTTGGAACCGCCGGCTGCAATCTCTCCTGCAAGTTCTGCCAGAATTGGGACATGAGCAAATCACGCCAGATGGATACGCTGGCGGATGAAGCTTCGCCGGAGACGATCGCCCGCGCCGCGGAGAAACTCGGGTGCCGGTCTGTGGCCTACACCTACAATGATCCGGTCATCTTCCACGAATACGCCATCGATGTGGCACAGGCCTGTCGCGAGCAAGGCATCAAATCTGTGGCCGTCACGGCGGGATATGTTTGCGCTGAGCCTCGGGAAGAATTCTACCGCTACATGGATGCAGCGAATGTAGATCTGAAAGGATTTACTGAACGCTTCTATAAGCAAATCTGTGGCGGGAGCCTGCAGCCGGTCCTGGACACGCTGGTCTACATCAAACATCACACCAATGTCTGGCTGGAGATCACCACCTTGGTCATCCCAGGCGAAAACGATTCAGAGGCCGAGATCGAACGGCTGACCCAGTGGGTGGTGGAGCACCTCGGCCCAGACGTGCCGATCCACTTCAGCGCGTTCCATCCGGACTATAAGATGCTGGACAAACCGGCCACGTCACCGGCCACCTTGGCCATGGCCCGCAAAATTGCCATGAAGAACGGCATCCGGTACGCCTATACCGGCAACGTGCAGGACGAAGAAGGCGGCAGTACTTATTGCCACCACTGCCATGAGAAACTGATCGGCCGGGACTGGTACGAACTGAGGGAGTGGAATGTAACAGAGGACGGCGCCTGTCGTTTCTGTCGCACCCCTTGCGCCGGCATGTTCGAATCGCAGCCGGGGCACTGGGGGGCCAGACGAGTGCCTATTGTTCTAAGCCAGTTCCGGTAAGCGCTGCTCCCGAATCTGCATCCCCTCGCTGACGCCATCCGCACCGCAGCCAACCTCAGGCTCTTAGTCCCTTCGTAGCGTTTTGCGTCAAGAACAGCCTGAGAAGTGGGGAGAATGTCCTCATATCCGTGATCTCGAAAGCCATTACGCTCGGAGGGTGGTCACGTCTCAATTGAAACAACAAGGGTTTCGCCCCAAGACCCGTCGTGGCACTGCCGTTGCTGTAAGAGTGAGCAAGATCACGGTTCGGTGTGGGATGAACATATGAAGGCAGCTATCAGGTCAGAGCGAGACCAAGTTCTGAAAGAGGTGCGCGCGGCGTTGGAGCGGGAGTCTCGCATCAATTTGCACAAGTTTCCCGTCGAGATGGAGTTCAGCGACGGAGTCCTCACGTTGGCAGGTGAGACCGAGCATATCGCCGCGAAAAAACTCAGCCTGGAGCTTGCGGTGGCGGTGCGCGGCGTTACCGGCATAGTGGATCGCCTGCACGTCACACCGGCGACGCGTATGGGAGACGGGGCCATCTTGGATGCGGTGCGCGATGCGCTGCTCCAGGAACCCTCTCTCATGAATTGTTCGATTCACGTGATCCGCAAAGGGCAGCTTGAAGTCGTTCGGGAGGTTGCCCAAGAGCCTCAGGGAGATATTCGGCTTTCTGTGACGGACGGGGTTGTGTTGCTCGACGACCATGTGACCAGGCTTACGCAGAAGCGGTTGGCCGGGGTTTTGGCCTGGTGGGTCCCAGGGAGCCGCGACGTCGTTAACGGCATGGAGGTTGTTCCGGATCAACCAGACTCGGATGAAGAGATGGCGAAGGCGGTGCGCATCGTCTTGAAGAAGGATCCTTTTGTGAACGATGAACGTATCCGCGTGGCCGTTCGGCGATCCATAGTGACGCTCGAAGGCGATGCGCCCTCTGCGCCGCAGAAGGAAATGGCTGAGTTCGATGTCTGGTACGTCTTCGGCGTAGATAAGGTTGTGAACCACTTAGAGATCCGCCCATGAGAGGAGCCAATCGCCGAGCGGAGCGGGGAAACGACCGATGGGATGAAACAACAGATGTGAAGCGAGGGCAGTGTGAGGCCGCGGGAAAGCAGAGAGCCGCATGTACCATAACCCCAACAAGGAGGAACTGTCATGACGAAAGCAGCTGCAGAAGAAAAAGCCGTTGCCACAAAGAAAGGGGGCGAGATCGTGTCGCGCGGAGAGGAGTTCGAACATTGGTTGGACCGTTTCATGGAGGACGTGTGGCGTCGTCCTTTTCCCAGTCTCTTTGGACGGGATCGTTGGTTGCCCATCCGTCCCCTCGGGATCCGGACGCCGTCGCTTGATGTGTACGAGGAGAAAGACAGCGTTGTGGTCAAGGCCGAACTCCCTGGCATTAAAAAAGAAGACATTGAAGTGAATCTCGCAGGCGAGACCTTGACGATCAAAGGCGAGAAGAAAGAGGACAAAGAAGTGAAAGAGGACGACTACTATCGCCGGGAACGGTCCTATGGGTCCTTCTTACGGAGTGTGGGTTTGCCTTGCGAAGTAAAGAGCGGCGAGATCAAGGCCTC
>JACPZN010000025.1 GCA_016195505.1 Nitrospirota bacterium
CAGCCTCCCGCAAAATAGGCCTTAGCTGGAGCAGCCGCTTCAACCAGCACATTGGCGGACCAGAGAGCGACCCCTCCGAACACACAAAAACTGATCGCAAGGCGCATGAAACGTCGAATTGAAATCATGGTAGCGTCCTCCCCAAATAACGTCGTCCGAGTGTGACATCTCTTACATCCTACTACGGTCTTCGCAATCATTCAGATGTTTGTGTATGATGCCTGTATGGAATCGCTAAGCAAACTACTCGGCACCATTCTCTTGGCAACCGCGGCCGGGTATGCCTCCTGGTTCATCAACGGAGAATCGCCAGAAGTCCTGGTGACGAACGTCACGCCCTTGGATGGCACGCCCTTTGAGCAGCGCCTCAAGGTCGATCTGAGGGTCAGAAATCCCAACGATTATGACCTGCAAGCGACTGGGCTGGACTTTCGTTTAGAACTCAACGGCAAGAGGTTGGCTCGCGGACTTAGTAATAAAGAGTTCACAGTTCCTCGGCTAAGCGACACCGTGGTTTCGGTTGAAACCAGCACTTCCACCTTGGATGTGATGCGACAAGTGCTCGGCCTGCGCAAGACGCAAGAACTGACCTATGGGATCACCGGCGTGCTGCACCGCAAGGATGGGAGACTCCCGTTTGAGAACACCGGAGGTCTGGTCGAGAGGGGGGGCTCTCCAATCTTCTGAATCCTTAATCCCTTTCACATCGAGAGTTCTTCGTACTTGCTATGCTCCGCAGGCCGCGCGCGCCGACGGCGCCCTTCCATTTGTTTCATGATGAGATCGATCGCCTCTTCCGGCGACGAAGCGGCAGCAACCAGTCGCTTGCCGAGCTTACGAAAAAACGCCAGGTCCGTAGGGGACGCCTCCACCAGAATGACCGGCTTACCAGCTTTTACAGCCAGCGCCACTTCAGACACAGTGCCCGACCCGCTCAATCCGCACGCTACGACCACGTGGCTGGTCAACACATTGATGTTGTTGCGGCCGCTGCCCATTTCTGTGATGATTGGCACATCGACGTGGCGCGACACCTTGTCCTTTGCGGTCGGCAGGACCCCGATGGTCAGACTTCCGCCGACCCGCTTGGCACCTTCGCACGCTGCATCCATGACCCCGACATCACGGCCGCCCGTCAACACGACCCACCCGCGCCGCGCAATGAACTCTCCCAGGATCCGCGCGTTATCGAGATCCTTCTTCTTCGCTTTTGCCGGCCCCATCACTCCCACCACAAATCGCATCAATCCTCCCCAGAAGTCGTACGGTGCTTTAGAAACGAGAGGCCGTTAAGATCACGTCTGCATGAGTCCAGGCTGACTTGAATTGCTGCTCCACGATTTCCGCCTCACTGCTTTTCTGCTGAGCACGGAGGCTCTGGATCAACCCGAAATACGCCCAGCCGTTATCGGGATTCTTAGCAAGATCAGCCCGGTACACGGCCTCCGCATCGGCGGGTTGACCGGCCATCAACAGCGTGGTGCCGAGATAATGGCGAACCGGAATCGGCCAGATGGGAGGTTCGGTGTACGGTAGGGCACCTTCCAACTTCACGGCTTCCTGGAGCAGCTTGATCGCGTCATCGTATTTCTGACGATGGGCGGCAATCTCTCCCGCCAACAGGCGCTCCGCGATCTTGAGCAACGCCCGTTCCGTTTTCTCCTCTTGTGTCCGATCGCGCCCCAAACGTTTCGCCAAGCCTGCCAGAACGACATGTTCGCCTTCGGCTCCCGGCAGGCGGCCAGTAGCCGCTAACGCCAGTCCTCGACCCAGGCGCCACATGCCTTGCTGCAGACGCAGAGCTTTCGGAGGCGCCGGTTCTAGAAGCAGCTCGTTCCATTGTCCAAATCGAATCATCGACCAGAGGGGCGTTGGAAGATAGAGTTCTTTCCATTTGTCTTTCCGCGCCTCCTCTTCGGCAATCGTTCCCGTCAGCTCACGCGCGACTTTCAACGCGTCAGCTCGCCGCCCTTCCATCGCTAATGAAGCCCATAGGAAGTGGAGGTTGTGTGTGTAGTAGCCGTCGGCATAGTCGCCGTTTAAGTTCCGCCCGGCCAGATATTCCTGATCGACGCGAGCCGCATGTGCATTGCGTTCAGCCGCTTCATGATATTTGCCCATTCGAATATAGATGTGGGCTGGCATATGGACCAAGTGACCGGCGCCCGGCATAAGCCCGGGCAATCGCTCCGCGCAGGAGAGTGCCTGTTCAGGCGCTGGAGAGGCTTCGAGTGCATGGATGTAGTAGTGACAGGCCCCTGGGTGGTCAGGATAGCGCGCAAGAATTGATTTCAATGAGGAAACGATTTCATCAGTCCCAGGCTTTGGCCGGCCATCCCCTGTCCACAAGTCCCAGGGCCGTAAGTCCATCAC
>JACPZN010000029.1 GCA_016195505.1 Nitrospirota bacterium
CCGGTTCCCGGCGGGAGGTCGATCAGCAGGAAATTCAGATCCTGCCACTCAACACCCCCGAGCAGCTGGTTGATGAACTCGTACTTGTACGCATCGCGCCAGATGATGGGATCGTCGGAGTTCTGCAGTAGAAACGACATCGACGCGATTTTGAGATTATAGGCTTGAAAGGGAATGATCCCGCCGGAGGTGCTGATTTTAAGCTTTTGGCCTTCGGCGCCCACCATTTTTGGAATGTTGGGTCCATGGATGTCCATGTCGCAGATGCCGACGTGCCAGCCCTTGAGCGCCAGGCTGACGGCGATGTTCGTCGTGCACGTGCTTTTCCCCACTCCGCCCTTGTTGCTCATGACAAGAACTTTATACTCGATCCGTTCCATCCGTTTGGCGACAAGCCATCGACTATGCCCTTCCTTGTCTTTCTGGCAGCGCTCGTTCTCGTCGCAAATTGCGCAGGCCCACATATACGTACAGACATCGTCGTTTCCGTTGCTGATCACATTGAGTTCACGTGCCATTGTGAGTTCCTTTTCGCTGACGCGGTTCCGTTACCTGCACCGCCTATCGGCGACGTCCCCCGGACGGTACACCTATATACTCGTCGTCCGGAGATTTCGGCATTGATATACCTGATGCGCCACCTCCTGCACCGGCTGTAGCCACAGCCGGAACCAAGGCCTCCGCCGCAGACATGGAGTTCTTCTTATTGAATAAGCCGGCGCTGACGATCCCCACTTCGTAAAGCACATACATCGGGAGTGCCATCAGGCACTGATTAAAGGGATCGGGAGTCGGTGTGAGAATCGCCGCGATGATAAAAGCTCCTAGCAAGGCCCACTTGCGATAGCGCCGCAAAAATGGGGCATCCACCCAGCCCAATTTCGCCATCAACGTAATCACCAACGGCACTTCGAAGACCAAACCGAATACCAGCAGGAACCAGAGGGCGAATCCCACGTACTGGGCAATCGACAACTGAGGAATAAATCCGGAGCTGACTCCGTAGGAGATCAAGAAGTTCAGAGCAAACGGCAACACAAAGAAGAATGAGAAGGAGACACCGCCAAAAAAAGCCAACGCGCTCAAACAGACAAACGGTCCGACAAACCGCCGTTCCTGTGCATGCAACCCTGGCACGACGAATCGCCAGACTTCATACAGGAGATAGGGGGTCGCGAGAACGATGGCAAATAGCCCTGCAACCTTGACGTTCTGCCACAGCGCTTCCGCCGGTGCGAGGAATACGAACGGCACGGTCGGCAGATCGGTGGGCTCCCAGGATAACGAGCTGGGCACAAACATGTTTTGCAGAGGAATGCGGAGCCATTTGACCAGCACGTCCGCATAAAAAAACGTCGCGGCAAAGACGACCGCCGTAATGATCACCGCGCGGGTCAACCGGACTTGAAGCTCCACCAGGTGCTCCATGACCGGCATCTTCTTATCTTCCAGCGGCTTAAAAACCGAGTCTTGCAGCCACCGATTAAAATTGCTCAGCACAAGCCCTCGCGAAGATGAGAATCTGTCGATCTGACGATCTGATGATTAAGGTTGCGGAAATCAACAGATCGATAGATCAACAAATCTCACCTTTCCCCTACTTAGGGTTGACCGCCACGAACAAGCTGTTGCCTTGCCGATTGACCAACAGCACCGCGAGCTCATCTTTCTTGATCTTGCCCGCAGCTTTTTGATAGTCGTCGAGCGTCTTGACTGTCTCGTGGTTCACTTCCTGAATCACATCCCCGCGCTGCAACCCGGCCGCTTCCGCTTGTCCCCCTGGCTCCACCGAGGTGATAACCACCCCAGCGGTTTTCGTAGAGATATTCAGCTGGCTCATCAAAGCATTATCTAACGCTTGGACTCGAAGAGAAGCCAGGACGTTGTCCGGCGGCTTGATCGTTTCTCCCTGTTCCTTGGGTGGAGCCGGCTCTTTCCTGGCCAGCATTTCATCTGACGGTCGTTCGGCAACCTTGACCGCAATCATCTGTTCTTTGCCGTCGCGCAGTACTTTGACCTGCGCATCTTTTCCCACCATGGTCCGGGCAACGAGGTTTCGGAGCTGACTCACACTCTGGACCTCTTTGCCGTTAAACGCCACCACTACATCGCCGCGCCTGATCCCAGCGGCATGAGAGGGCCCGTTTTCATTGACGTCGCTGATCAGTACACCCTTCCGGTGTTCCGAAAGTTTGAACGATTTAGCCAGTGCCGGTGTAATTTCCTGGATGGCCACACCCATCCATCCCCGGACGACCTTGCCCGTCTTCTGCAGGCTGTCCACAATGTCGAGGGCAATGCTACTGGGAATCGCAAACCCAATGCCTTCAGATCCGCCCGTCCTCGAAAAGATTGCCGTATTGATGCCGATCAAGTCACCGTTCATGTTGACAAGAGCCCCACCGGAATTTCCGGGATTGATCGCGGCGTCGGTCTGGATGAAATCTTCATAGTCTGCAATGCCGACGTTCCCTCGTCCTAGGGCGCTAATGATTCCGAGAGTCACGGTGGAACTTAGGCCGAATGGGCTTCCGACCGCCAACACCAGGTCACCTACTTGCAGCTTTTCGTATTCCGCCCACTTGAGCGCAGGCAAATCCTTCGCCTCAATCTTGATCACAGCCAAATCAGTCTTCGGATCTGTGCCGATGATCTTGGCGGGAAATTCACGTCGATCACTCAATGTGACGGTAATCTGCGTGGCTCCCTCCACCACGTGATTGTTCGTGACGATATAGCCGTTCGAGTCAAACACAACACCGGACCCGGCACTTTGATCCGGGCGACCGTGCGGCGTAGGAGGCCCAGGAGGCATCGGTGGCGGGGTCGGCAATTCCCCTCCGCCCGGCTCATCGCCGGGAGGAGCCCCGAAAGGCCCCGGAGGTAATCCCCCGCGACGGCGGCCACCCTCCCCCCCGCCGGTCACCGCAATATTCACGACAGCGGGGGTCGTTTTTTTCACGATCTCGGAAAAGCCCTGAGCAAATGCTGGAGGGACTCCCGCTGCGGATGCGGGCAATCTGTCTCCGAAGCCGACGAGGCCACACACCGCCAAGATTAGTCCTCCGCCAATTGACAACTTGGTCGCTTGCTGATTCCGATTGACCATAACTGGGTTCCTCCAGAAGGTTGATCGCATCACGATGAAAACGGATCATGACGCTGGGACGACCGTCTTGTCACCGCAAAGCCCGCACGATTTCTCTCTCATAACGGGACGAGCCGAATAATCCATCTTACACTAATCTTTCCTTGGGCTTCAAAGAGGAAAAGTCCACGTCAGGCATAGGCCAGCGTCTGCCGGAGACCTTCTGTATTGATGGGAAGAGGGGTGCCGACCGCTCTTAAATCGAGATGTGCGCTCAGCTGCTTCGCCGCGCTGTAGCATCGGCTTCAAGCTGGCCCAGCCACCAGTTTTGGAGCCTCAGGGTCAACCGCTTCGCCGCTTGATTAAAAGACACCACCCGCAGCGTATTTGGTGCGCCCTCGTAGGTAGGCGGCCAGAATCGGCGCTCCGGTTCTTGCGGTCGCAAATAGATGACCGGGTACCATTGGTTAATGCCTGGAGCCGCCGGCCAATCCAACGTGGCCCATCCCCGGGCCTCCGCTCGCATTACGACCTTGCCGCCGTTTATATCCAGTAATGCAAACTCCAACAGAGACCAATTATCCCGCCGAGAGCCGGGCTGCCGATGCGTCGTCCATCCCAAGAAAAGCGAAATGGGATACTCTTGTTCTGTACTGGAGACGACCACCACAGCCAGATAGTCAAGGCCATGCCGCTTGGCGAGATCAGCAAATTGTGTTGGGTTCCCGTCTGACGGCCTGATCCCTTCAGCCACAATCACTTCCTTGATGGCAACGGGCAAGACCCGACTGATGTCTTGCTTGAGCTCATCCCCCAGTCTCACCAATGCTTCATCGGGCAAGTTAGGGGCCGCCTCAGGCGCAGCGGTATCAGAGACTAGAACCAGCCCGGCTTGAAGAGGCTTCTTATCGACTTTCAGCAAGGACTCCGCCTTCGTGTCGGGATCCATCGGAACATAGTTGGCCATGCGGCTCGGTGGAATCGATGAGGCGCAGGCCGACAACAGGAGAGAGGTCGAGAGAAGAGCGAGCCCTTGCATGAGTTTGTGCATGATGTACCTCCTGGTTCAGTCGGCCACGCATTCCCTTTTCACATTAATACGTTCGCTCCCCCACTATGGATCTGTCAAGTCTCGATAGGTGTGGGCCATCCGGTTGCTTTCCCAAAATGTTTCCGGTACGGTGAGGAGGCCAAAGTGTGATGTTTCAATAGGCCTAGTGTTGCCCTCCACCAAGAACACATCTGCCAATCAAACGTGGCGTGCCACAGGCATATCCCTCATGGGATTCGCCGTACTCTTTGTCGCGGGATGCACCAAACACTTGGAATTCCCTCCGATGGAGGAACCGCTTCCCTACGCGGTGAAACTGGAAATATCCCCGTCGATCAAAGAGCTCATCATTCGATACAACGATTCCTGCGGGCGCATTACGGAAATCCCCTTGGGACCTCGAGTTGAGGAAGCTTTGATTGAAGGGGCCTATCGGACGTTCAAAGCCGTGGTCTACGAAGGTGGTGGAAGCAAGGATGCCACACCGGACCATGTGCTACGAGTCGATCTGGTGACCTGGTCATTCAACCTCGACAAGGAGTACCTCTACGACCGAGCCCCTGCAAACCTACAACTGAGCGCCATGGCACGGGTTTACGATATGAAAGGCGTTCTACTGCGCGAATCGGAAATTAGGGTCGTCCGACAGGAACGCTTGCGGCTCGAACAGCTAGCCAAGAACTGCGATTATATGATCGATCCATTCATTCAGGACGCAGTTGTCGATTTTGCGTCCAAGGTCTCTCTCGATGCGAGACTCGCGTTCGGTCGGCAGGCCCCCCCATCTCCAGCTGGACACAAGCCTTCAGCGCCTTCCACTTCGTCGAGTCTTCGGTTCAAGGCCATGCTGCTCGACGAGAACAGCAATCTGATTTTGGAAAGTGGCGAGCACATCCAAGTCCGCGTGGATGTGGTCAACACCGGCATCAACCCGATTCAGAATGCCTCGGCTTCGCTCACAGGAACACCGTCGATCGTGGCGCAGTTCCCCGCGACGACCTTGTCGATACCGCCGATACAGCCGGGCGAGACAAAGTCTCTTGAGTTCGTCGCCACCTTGCCCCCTACCGTTCAATCGCAAAAAGCCGAGCTTCATATCGCTGTAACCGAATCTAGTGGAGGAACAACTAAGGCGCCTTCCCAAACTCTCTCACTAACAATCCAGCCGACTGGAGTCATAACCGACGACGTCGATCAGATTCCGCCGCCGGTGTCGGGTTTTCAACGGCCCGACACCTATCTCGTCTCTATCGGAATCAGTTCGTATCGCGATCCCCAGGTTCTGCCTCGTAAACATGCGTCACTCGACGCGGCGGTGGTGGCAAACTATTTTCAATCTCTCGGAGGCGTGCCGCCCTCCAATGTGCGGCTGCTTCAAGATGGGAAAGCCCTTCGTCCTGATATTGACGAGACCTTGCTCGATTGGCTGCCGCCTCACATGACCAAAGATGCCGTAGTGATTGTCTACTTTGCCGGTCAGGCCATGGTCACTCCGGGGGGAGACGTTTTTTTAGTTCCCTACGACGGGAGCTCCACGGCAACCACACGACTCTATCCCCTCAGAGACCTTGAAGCGGCCTTCGCTCGGCTCAAAGCAAAACAGACTATCTTCCTGTTCGACGGCATGGTTTCCAAGCTCCATAGCGATCCCAAGGCGAAGGCCGTTGCGCCTCGATGGGAACTCAGCCGAGGAAATACAATCCGGCTGATCGGAGGCGAGGGATTCTCGAAGGGGCTGGAGGACGACAGCCACCACCACGGATTGTTTACCTACTACCTGTTGCGGGGACTTCGAGGAGATGCTGATACGAATCGGGATGGCGCGGTCACACTCGGAGAAGTGGCGGGCTATGTGCGCCAAAAAGTTGCGTGGGCGGCGAAATCACAGTTCAACGCAGAGCAACGTCCTCAGATCCTTCCCATCCTCAAACCCGGCGATCAAGCCGCATCGTTCGTGCTCTCCAAACTTGCTTCTCTCGCAGGGGCTGAAACACCCTAACCCAACCGCTTCATAGAGAAATAGGGGCTAATCCCCGCTGAGTCCCGTGGTAGAACGGCCCAAGAAAAGAGGGTGGGGAGTTTCCTCCCCACCCTCACATCACTCGCAGCGATCTTCTCTCGACGATTACTCGCCCTTGCAGAAGCTCCGCTCGTAGTTAATGATCGTCCAGGCTTCTTCTTCGTTGATCGCGGCCGGGATCAATGAAACCATTCCGGTTCCTGCGCTGCCGTTCTTGATGACCCAGAACAGCTCGCCGTCTTTCCGCTTCTTGTGGAACTTGCAGTTGGTGAAGTTCCGCGGGCTTGGATTCAGAATCTTACCGGCCTCGCCCTGGCCGTCCCCGTTCTTGCCATGGCAATTGAAGCAGGTGCCCTTCCCTTCGAACAGCGCCTTGCCCTTGGCTATGTTCTCCGGAGTGGCAGCCACCGGATTCTTCAGACCTTTTGCCTCAGCCATCTGATCTGGTGGAACACGCGGCTTCAGCGGATCCTTCTCCTCAGCTCCCACCACTGAGCCCGACAGTATCATCAGCGCTGCACTGACTCCCAAAAACTTGGACAGATACCCCATCACACTTCCTCCTTTGTGTTGAACCCACCGCAGATGAACTCGACCTAGCCCACCGACCTATGCGCAAGGCGCTCAAGAGTCCGGTAAAACGGTCGGACTATATCAACGCCTTTTAATTCCTGTCAAGAAAACATCCGTGCTTAGCCTGAACAAAGATCAAACCTCATGCCAACCTATGCAAAAAATAGAGGCAAGATAATTGAGCACTTAGAGAACGACCGGCAAACCCGTTTGCCAGTCCTCCATTTCTCGTGACACCTTTGTGCCTCAATCCCATCATGCCTGCCTCATCTCCGATGAGAGCACGCTAATCTCCCCACTGTCCTATACGATCTCCGTTGGCGGATGGGAAGACGGTTCGGACACCGTGGCATCATGCAAAGATGCACCTTGCGCAACTCTCAAGACAGTTGCTTGTGTATGCATTGGAAGGAAGATGGTCTCGTGAGGGAAACCGAAGGCCCTATCGTTTGAGGACGACGTCCCGCGCGACTTTCCCGCTGGGGCCGAAGGGTTTTTGTGGTTTCCCGTTTAACTCGGCCTTCACCCCGCCGGCGTTCCCGAGGGTCAAGACAAACTGGTCCTGTCCCTTCCATTGCGCTTTCTCTCCCGGTCGAAGCAGGGCCTCTTGCGGACTGCCGTTATCGATTTGCACGACGACCCAGCTCAATTCGGTCGCTTCCAAAGCTAACACCAGCTCGCCATCCGCAGCAGCTCCAGCCCCATCCAAAGTAATTCCACCCAACGGCCCATCTGTGCCGGGCGACGCCGTCGAGACCGTCTCGGACTCCGGTTTGGCGGCCACCGCAAGAGACACAGCCGTTTCCGGACGACGGTCATCCGTCGTTGCTTTTGGCATAGCTGAAGGAACCTCGCTCGGCTTCTGAACCGCTGTGACCGGCTCGGGCTCTTGACGCGTTATGGCTTCCGATGCATCCTTAGCGGTCTGTGCTGTACGTTTCGTCGAGGCCTGATCGGGAATGCCACGGCGAAACATGGACGACTGTTCCCGGCTCAAAAGAAAAATCAAGGTGAGTACGGCGATGGCGATGGCGACCGCCACCGCTTTTCGATTGGCCTGACGCTTCCGCTCCTCCTCTGCTTGGCGTACCTTGAGCCTTTCCCGTTCATCCTGCTTCTCGTAAAAGGCTCCGGCCGATTGAATGAACCGGTGAATGGCATCTTCCTCATCCAGTCCGAGCGAGCGTGCGTAGGAACGAACAAAGCCCCGGGCAAATACTTGGTCAGGCAACTTGGCGAAATTTCCTTCCTCAAGCGCCTTGACGAAGTCGGACCGAATGCGGGTCTTCGACGCGACCTCGTCAACAGTCAACCCCTTTGTCTCTCGGACTTGCTTAAAGAATTCTCCAATCGATTCCATAGGTCCTCGACTACTTCAATCGAGCCAGCAATTCCGTGGCGGCTGCCGCTAACTCCCCGTCCTTATCCAAGGTCGTCACCTTTTTCAGTACCTCACGAGCCCGAGCCATGTAACCCAGTTTGTAATACACGCGGCCTAATTCTAGATTAGTCATCGCCGGCGGAACACTCGGAGGACTCACCGTCATTGCATCTTCCAGCACTTCCATCGAAGCCTGAAAATCACCTTGGTGAGCGAGCGCACGCCCGAGGTGAAAACGCGCCAGGTCAGGGGTTTCATACAAGGGATTTGCCAGTGCCCGGCGATAGGACTTGATCGCCTCATCCCAGCGATCTTGGCTGGCCAGGATCTGCCCTAGATAGGTGTGCGCTTTGGAAAAATCCTCGTCGACTTTGATCGCTGCTCGGAATTGTTCTTCAGCCTGGGACAACTTGCCCTGAAGCGCGTAGACGTGACCCAGGGCATACCGCGCGTCCTTATTATCCGGAAGGCCCATCATGCACGAATTAGATCGACGTTCCCAACCTCTGAACCAAGTCATCCTGCTCATTGAATATCCTCGAAGTGGGTCAATCGCTTGAACTCACCGAACCGAGCTTGAATCTCTTTGTAATCCAGGATGCGCAATCGGTCAAGACTAAAGGCTTCTACGGTAAATGACGCCATGACGCTTCCAAAGATGATGGCCTGCTTCATAGCCTCGAAAGATCGATTCCCTGTCGCCGCCAGATAGCCCAAAAACCCACCGGCAAAGGTATCGCCAGCGCCTGTGGGATCACGCACATCTTCAAGAGGAAAGGCCGGAGCGCCGAACACCTGTTTTTCATTGAACATGAGCACTCCATATTCTCCACGCTTAATAATGAGGTGCTTGGGGCCCCGCGACAACACGAGCTTCGCGACTTTGACGAGGTTTGAATCCTGACCCAGCGCGCGCGCTTCGCCGTCGTTGATGATCAGGATGTCCACTTTTCCCAGCACCTTCCAGAGCGCGTCGCGCTTGCCATTGATCCAGAAATTCATCGTATCGCATGCCACCAGCGCCGGGCGTTCGACTTTCTGGAGCACATCGAGTTGGAGATCCGGATCGATGTTCCCAAGAAACAGGACATCCGGCGATCGGTAGGCTTCGGGAATCTTGGGACGAAAGGCTTCAAAGACGTTGAGCTTGGTATCCAGAGTATGGGCCTCGTTCAGCTGATGCGTGTACTCACCCTTCCAGCGAAATGTCGCCCCAGGACGCCGTTCCAGACCCGTCAAATCAATGCCGCGGCTTTTCAAGAACGCGATATGCTGTGTAGGGAAATCATCTCCGACTACTGCGATGAGCGCCACAGATCCAACCACTAACAATTTTCCCATGACTCAATGCGCCCCTTTCTGTGGTGCCAAGACACGGTGGGTCAATAACGCGAGCTTCTTTCGGACGACCGTGGGAATACTTTTTCGAGCGGTCACGATCGCATCGTCCAGCGCATGGTGACAGGAGCACACCGGAGATTCGACAACCGACGGCACGGCCACCCGCAAAATCCTCTTAGCCAGGACGACGTTTTGATGGAGCGTGGCGAGAATTGCCTCGACCGTCACAGCTTCTTCCGTTTGATGCCAACAGTCATAGTCGGTCACCAACGCCATTGTGGCGTAGCAGAGCTCGGCTTCGCGTGCCAGCTTTGCCTCCGGCATATTGGTCATACCGATCACATCGACTCCCCACTGTCGATAGACCCGTGACTCCCCTCTTGTCGAGAACTGCGGGCCCTCCATGCAGAGATAGGTCCCGCCACGATGGAGCCTGGCCCCCAGCCGTTGACTGGATACAGCGAGGACTTGCGCCAGGGCGGCACAGATCGGTTCACCAAAGGCCACATGCGCCACGATGCCTTCTTCAAAGAACGTGGAGGCACGCCGTTTCGTGAGGTCGATGAACTGGTCGGGAACCACCACATCACCAGGCCGAATCGACTCCTTCATGCTCCCGACCGCGCTCAAAGAAATCACACGGGAAACACCCAACGACTTGAGCGCATAGATATTGGCGCGATAGTTGATCGCGCTCGGACTCAGCTGATGGCCGCGCCCATGCCGGGAGAGAAACGCCACCCTGGTCCCCTCGAGCATGCCCACGATGATCGCATCAGATGGAGCGCCGAATGGCGTGCGGACCCGGATCTCCTGAACCGATGTGAGCCCCTCAATGTCATAGAGTCCGCTTCCCCCAATGATCCCCACCGAAGCCTGCCCATTCATGGTCTTCCTCATCATACTGAGCTCTTTCCCAACGCAGCGTGCCGCCTCAAGCCCGACTTCGTTTCTCTTTCCAACGATCCAAGAAACCGATCAATGAGTCCGACGACTCGTCCGACAGCATGCTCAAACGGTTCGTCCTCCTCGATCGAAACCCACACGACGCCTGGCTCCTTTCGAAACCATGTCATCTGCCGTTTGGCAAAGCGCCTGGTGTCGCGTTTGAATCGCCTGACCATGTCTGTGTAATCGTATTCACCTGCTATATAGGCAGACACTTGCCGATAACCCAACGCCTTCATCGCCCCCAAATGTCGCCCATAACCGCGACCGAGCAACGCCTGGGTCTCTTCTACCATTCCATGAGCCAGCTGCCAATCAATTCGTTCCTCAATCCGCTTGTACAGCTCTTCTTTCTTCCGCTGGAGTCCGATCAGGAGTGTAAAAAACGGAGCATCTTGAAACTGATGTTGACGATGCATCGCCGACATCGGCTGTCCTGACAACCGATACACTTCCAAGGCCCGTATCACCTTGGCCGCATCGTTGGGATGCAGCCTTGCCGCTGTGTGGGGGTCGACGCGAACCAATTCCGCATAGAGACAATCTCGCCCCTGTTCCCGGCTGATCTTCATCAATTCAGCCCTCACATCAGGGTCCGCCTGAGGAGCCTCACACAATCCCCGCACTAACGTCCGAATATAAAGCCCCGTTCCACCAACTACGAAGGGTAACTGTCTCGCTGCGTACAACCGGTCGATTTCCACGAGCGCTGCCCGCCGATACCATCCCGTGTTAAAAACCTGATCGGGATCCGTCAAATCGATAAGCCGGTGCGGCACGCCCTGGCGCTCTTCGGCTGTCGGTTTATCCGTGCCGATATCCATGCCGCGATAGACCTGACGCGAGTCCGCCGCGAGGACATCGGTGCCCATGTTCTTGGCCACCTCCAAGGCAATTCGGCTCTTCCCCACCGCCGTGGGACCCAGCAGGACGACCAAGGGACGACGTTCGCAGACAGCTTCCGATAGCTTCGGCATGTTTCCTCGGCAACAATCCGCGGTCACCAACCAGCCCGACCGAACATTTTCTCCAAGTCATCCATGCCGAGGCGAAACGAGGTTCGTCGACCATGGGGACAGGTCGTAATTTCCCCTTCGGCTCTCCAGTCCTCAACCAACGTCTTGATCTCTGGCAGCTCCATCGGACGGCCGGCCCGGACGGCGCCATGGCACGCCAGCGACGCCAATATCGGCCGCACTTTCGTCTCTACACTGGACACGCTATTCCATTGACTCAGATCATCGAGCAAATCCTGAAGAAATGACTCCGCATTGATCTCGCCGAGCCCCACCGGAATCCCTCGGATTAACACCGCCGAGGCCCCAAACGGTTCAAGCTCCAGCCCGAGCTTCTCAAGGTCGCCTCGATGGCGCTGCAGAAGTGCGGCATGGGGAGCCGATAATTCGATCGATTCCGGAATGAGCAGACGCTGGGATTGAATGCTGCGGGCGGTCCAGGCACGATACAGCCGTTCGAAGAGGACCCGCTCATGGGCGGTGTGTTGATCGATCACGGCCAGCTCTCCTCCGATCTGAACGACCAGAAACGTTCGATTGAGCTGCCCCAATGCGACGACTTCCGTGGAGGGAATACGAGTGTACGATTCCGCCGCCTCACTCACAAACGCCAGTTGTGCCTCGGCCCCGGACGGCACGATGGCCGGAGAATCCATCCCGGCGAATGATGTTTTGACGGGAGCGTCGATGGCGGGAAACGCGGCTTGCCGCGGGTAGGAAACCGAGACGGACATTCCCACTGATTCACTGGTCGGTCCCATGTTGTTCAACGTGATTCCTGGCACAACGGAAGACCGCTCTCGTGTTCCCAAGGCCTGGCCAACCGCTCGTCGCACGAGTTGATGAATCGCTTCGTTGTCCGAAAATCGAACTTCTCGCTTCGTGGGATGGACATTCACATCAACCCGGTCGGGATCGACATCCAAAAACAGCACGAACAGCGGATGATTCCCCTTGGATAGAAACGATCCATACCCTTCGGCGACGGCGTGAAACACAGCGGCATTGCGTACGGGACGCCGGTTCACGAACAGTTCCTGGGGAATGCGTGACGACTTCGCATGAACCGCATCGATCGTATATCCGCTGATCCTGGCCGCTGGTTGCACAGCCTGGACCGGAACGCTCTGATCGAGAAACATGCGACGATACACCTGGCCAATCCGATCTTTGTCTGACAGCACGGCAGGGTAATTCAATATCTCCTGACCATTATGCGTCAATCGGAAATGAACGGACGGCCAGGCAAGCGCCGTCTGCTGCATCACTCTGCTGATGTGAGAGAATTCCGTGGGTATCGACTTCAGAAACTTCTTGCGGGCCGGTTGATTGTAGAACAGTTCCGCCACTTCCATTCTGGTTCCAGCCACCGGAGGGGCCTCGACAACCCTCCCGATTGTCCCACCCTTCACCTGAAACTCGGTACCGACCTCGTCGGAACGCATCGCTGTGGTGACGCGAACGTGGGAGATGGAGGCGATACTCGGCAACGCCTCACCCCGAAACCCCATTGTACGGAGGGACCAGAGGTCCTGATCGGATCGGAGCTTGCTTGTGGCGTGCCGATCAAACGCGCGCGGCGCGTCGTCCCGACTCATCCCCTCCCCGTCATCCGTGACGCGAATCAGCGCGAGCCCGCCGTCTTTAATGTCGACGGAGATGGTGCGACTGCCGGCATCGAGACTATTTTCAACAAGCTCTTTTACCACCGCAGCGGGGCGCTCGACGACCTCGCCGGCCGCAATGCGACTGACGACATCGGCCGGCAAGATACGAATCATCCCACT
>JACPZN010000061.1 GCA_016195505.1 Nitrospirota bacterium
CGGCGTCTTCACCAAGAATCGAGTCGTGGCCGCTCCGGTAATTCTTGATCGCCTCCATCTCCGGCGGCACCATGGCCGCGCCATCATCGTCAATAGCGGTAACGCCAATGCCTGTACGGGTGCAAACGGACTTGCGGCTGCAAAAGCCATGGCCTCGGCCGTCGCGCAGGTCCTCTCAGTTCCCGTGAGTCAGGTATTCGTGGGATCCACTGGGGTCATTGGACGAGTGCTGCCGATTGATCGAGTCAAGTCAGGAGTCCCTGTTCTGATTTCGCGCCTCAGTGTGCAGGGGGGGCGGCAAGCCGCCCAGGCGATTCTGACCACCGACCTACGACCGAAGACCGTGGCGATTCGGACGAAAATCGGCGGCCGCGTCGTCACGATCGGCGGAATGGCCAAGGGCTCCGGCATGATCCACCCCAACATGGCCACGATGCTGGCCTACCTCACAACGGATGCCGCCATCGCGCCCTCGGCTCTCCAACAAGCGCTGAAGTCCGCCGTGGGTCAATCGTTCAATTGCATCACCGTGGATGGGGATACCAGCACGAACGATACAGTGCTCTGTCTCGCCAACGGGCTGGCCAAGAATCCTCCGGTCAGGCCTGGTACCCGCCACTATCGCCAATTCGAACAGCTGCTGACTCGAGCCGCACAGGCGCTGGCCCTCGCAATATGTCGAGACGGCGAAGGTGTCACCAAAGTTGTGAAGATCGTGGTGGATGGAGCGAGATCAGCGGCGGCGGCCAAACGAGTGGCCATCACGATTGCCACATCCAATCTCGTCAAAACGGCGCTGTTTGGAGAAGACGCTAACTGGGGGAGAATCATGGGAGCCATCGGCCGCTCCGGCATCCCCATTAATCCAGACAAACTGACCGTGCGCTTCGACAATATCCTCATGGTCAAACGCGGAATGGGCGTCGGCCTCGCAGCGGAACGGAAGATCGCGCGGGTGTTTAAGCTGAAAGAGTTTACGATTTTCGTGAATCTCGGGCAGGGTCGAGCTCGAGCCCATATGTGGACGACCGACTTGTCCTACGACTACGTCCGCATCAACGCAAGCTACCGATCGTAGTTGAGAACCCTCCCCTAACGGCTTGAAAACCCATGAGGACTGTGATAGCGTGCTCAGGCTTTGGGGGTTACACAAGACAGTTCTGTCCAGGCCATCGGTCTGGACAGGTTATTTTCAAAATTGACATCAGCGTAGATACACGCTGCGTGGCTTGAGAACAAGGGGACTGGCTCCCCTCACCCATATTGTGGTGCTCTGCAAGCCCTGAAGGGGGGTGAAGGCATGGGAGTAGTAGCAATCAAGGAACTGTTGGAGGCTGGGGTTCACTTCGGACACCAGACCAACCGCTGGAATCCGAAGATGAAAAAATTCCTCTTCGGTGAGCGGAACGGCATCTACATCATCGATCTTCAGCAAACCCTCACGCGCATGGAACAGACCTATGCCTTCGTCAGGGATACGGTTGCAGCAGGCGAATCCGTCCTCTTTGTCGGCACCAAACGGCAGGCAGCGGAAATTCTCGAAGAAGAAGCCAAACGGGCGAACATGTTTTTTGTCAACCAACGCTGGCTCGGCGGCATGCTGACCAACTTTCAAACTATTCGCCGCAGCATCGACAAGATGAAGAAGATGGAAGCGACCTTGCTGAACCCCAGCGAACACGGCCTTAAGAAGAAGGAAATCCTTCTCATGCAGAAGGATATCGTGAAGCTGCAAAAGTACCTTTCCGGCATTAAGAACATGCGGAGCCTTCCGGGCGCTGTTTTCATCCTTGATACCAGAATCGAAAAAATCGCCGTTCAAGAGGCCACCAGGCTTGATATTCCCGTGATCGCCATACTGGACAGCAATTGTGACCCTGATCACATTACCTACCCGATCCCTGGAAATGACGATGCGATTCGCTCGATCAAGCTCATTACGTCCAAGATCGCTGACGCCTGCATCGAAGGTGCACATCTCAAGGCACAGCGTGAAGAAGCGGAGTTTCAAGCTGCTCCCGCCAGCGGCGAGAAGAAGTCAGCTGTGCGTCTTGAAAGCGTTCCAGCATCTTAAAATCAGATTTTGAGCAAAACTGGACCCTCTACATAACTTCTCTGGAGATCTCTAGGATGGCGGACAAGCCTGATTTGAGTAAACTTGTGAAAGAGCTTCGCGAAAAGACTGGCGCTGGTATCCTCGATTGCCAAAAGGCACTAACCGAATGCGGTTACGTTGTGGAGAAGGCTATTGATTATCTCAGGCAAAAGGGCCTCGCGGCAGCCGCGAAGAAAGCCGGGCGCGAAACCAACCAGGGTCTCGTCCATTCATACATTCATATGGGGGGAAAGATCGGAGTGTTGATCGAGGTCAACTGCGAAACGGATTTCGTCGCACGCAATGAAGAGTTTAAAGCATTCGTCAACGATCTGGCGCTTCAAGTCGCCGCCGCGAAACCCTCGTTCGTGAGGCGTGAAGATATTCCTGCCGACGTTGTCGAAAAGGAAAAAACGATCTACGAAGGGCAAGCCAAGGAAATGGGAAAACCGCCGGCTGCTTGGCCGAAGATCATCGAAGGAAAACTGGAAAAGTTCTTTCAGGAGAGCTGCCTGATGGAACAATCGTTCATCAAGGACCCAGCCGTCACCATCAAGGATCTGGTCTCATCGCACTCGATATCCAAGTCGCCGTCGTCATTGGCGGCGGAAATATCTTTCGCGGCATCGCTGCCAGCGCGTCCGGCATGGAACGAGCCTCCGCCGACTACATGGGCATGCTCGCCACAGTGCTCAATGCCCTAGCACTCCAAAACGCTCTGGAGCGTGCCGATGTCATGACCCGCGTGCAATCCGCCATCGAAATGCGTCAGCTGGCTGAAGGCTACATCCGCCGAAGAGCCATTCGCCATCTGGAAAAGAATAGGGTCGTGATCTTTGCGGGCGGCACGGGGAACCCATACTTCTCGACCGATACGGCTGCCGCGCTCCGTGCGATGGAAATCGGCGCCCAAGTCATCATGAAAGGCACGAAGGTGGATGGCATTTACGACGCCGACCCGATGAACAACCCATGGAGAGTCCCCATGTCCAACGCAGCACCAGTTCGGCAAAAACTCACCGCTCAAATGGACCAGGCTGTGGAACACTTGAAACGGGACTTGGCCGGCCTTCGCACGGGCCGGGCCTCTGTCGCCCTCCTCGATGGAATTCGTGTCGACTATTACGGCACCATGACGCCGCTGAAGCAGATCGCCAATATTTCCACGCCCGAAGCGCGGCTCATCACCATTCAGCCCTGGGAACCGAACCAGATCAAGGAAATTGAGAAGGCCTTGTCCACCTCGGGGTTGGGAGTGAACCCTTCGAACGACGGCAAGATGATTCGCGTCCCCCTTCCACCGCTCACTGAGGAGCGGCGGAAAGAGCTGACGAAGATCTGTAAAAAACACGGCGAGGACACGAAAGTGCAGATTCGCGGCTTCCGGCGCGATGCGAACGAAGAGTTGAAGAAACTCCAAAAAGATGCGAAGCTCACCGAAGACGAGCTGCGGAAGGCTGAGCAAGAGACCCAAAAGCTCACCGAACAATACGGGCAAAAGATCGACGATGTGATCAAGAAAAAGGAACAGGAGATCATGGAAGTTTGAACCTCTGGCTTCCGGACCTGTCCCCCCTCGCGTGCCGACCACTTCGACCTTTCTACCAACCTGCGCCTCCATCGATCTCACGGCCCTCGCCTATAATCTGACCCAATTTCGCAGAGTCCTTTCCCCTGGCTGCGACGTGATGGCAGTGGTCAGGGGATCGCGCTTCGACAAGCCGGGATCAACGCGCCGATCGTCGTCTTGGGTGCTCTCTTCCAGGAACAATTCGCCGACCTCTTTGCGCATCAGTTGACTCCCGTGGTAAGTGATCCGTCCACACTCTCTACCTTGGCGCAAGCCGCCGCATCGTTTCCAACTCCCTATCCGATTCACCTCAAAGTTGAAACCGGCATGGGACGGTTGGGACTCACTCAGGAGGAACTTGCGGGCGTGATCGGCTCGCACAGATTCCCGAACTCTCTGCAGTTGGAAGGACTCATGACCCATCTGGCAGACACAGACGGGCCTGCCACGGATGCAACTCAACAACAACTGGCTCAATTCAACGAAGCAATCAAGATCGTGACGTCAGGCGGGTTCAGAGTTCCCTTGATCCATGCAGCCAACAGCGGCGGGACGGTCCGCTTCCCAGAGGCGCACTTCTCGCTCGTCCGTCCCGGGCTTATGCTTTACGGGTACCATACCCTGCCCAGTTCGGTCGTCGTTCCGGATCTGAAACCGGTCCTCTCTCTTAGAACCTGTATCGCCCAGCTCCGAATTGTTCAACCGGGACGCAGCGTCAGCTACAATCGAACCTTCACTGCAAAACGACCGACTCGGATCGCCATCCTCCCGATCGGCTATGCAGATGGATTAAGCCGCCGCCTCTCGAATCGAGGCTACGTCCTCATTCGCGGACAACGCGCCCCCATCGCCGGCCTGGTCTGCATGGATATGGTCATGGTGGACGTGACTCATCTCTCAGGAGCCTCCGTCGGCGATGAAGCCGTGATCATCGGGCGGCAGGGAGAGGAGCAGATCACGGCTAACGACATTGCCGAATGGACTGGAACGATCTCCTACGAAGTCCTGTGCTCAATCGGGCCGCGCATTCCACGGCAATACCACTCATCCTAGATCCGTTTCCACGGGGTCTCAACTCATTGACTCCTTCTGCCTTTAGAAGAGGCGACTCAGTCTGAGTCATCGCAAGCAATGAGGAACGAACCGTTCGCTGAAGAGTCTGCATTAGAAATTGACACGGAGAGAAAACCCTCCCGAATGCAAGGTGGTCTTGTAGAACCCATTCACCCCGGCGCGAACCCCGGTGTTCCCAGAAATGGTTCTCGGCTCATAGAGTGACGTTTGATAGGATACATCCAGGCCCACGGCTTTTGCCTTTACCGATCCGATTCCTAGATTGTTGCACGTAGTCAGCCCCAGGAAGGACCCGCCTCCCTTGCAAAGCAGTCCGATGCCAGTTGAAATGATATGGAGATCGGCCGATGGGATGCCGGG
>JACPZN010000062.1 GCA_016195505.1 Nitrospirota bacterium
ACCATCCAAGAAACAATTCTGGGCGACCAAGTCATCCGAGAGATCGGGGTGATCGGTATCAATGCCGGTGTCCAAGACGGCCACGCGTACCCCCGCGCCGGTGATACCCATGTTATGCACTTGGTTCGCATTGATCATCGGAACACTTTGTGTTAACGAGGGAGAGATCCGGTAGTCTTGCACTTGGATAGCATGGACAGGAAGATCTGGTTGAATTTGAACGACATAGGGATGGAGGTTTAGCTTCTCGAGCGCCGTCTTCTTTTTTATCTTTCCTGCGAAACCTGCAACCGTCTTGTATCGGTAGACGAGCTGGAATTCTGAGGACCGTAGTATAGCCAAGACGCTCTGCTGGCGCTTAGCGATCTCGCGCATGCGCGCCGACAGGGGGGCATCGAGCGGTAAAGGCTCCTGGAGCTGGACGATAACAGACACTTGGTCAGCAGTCTGGAGTGCCTTTGTGACCGCAGGATCGATTACGGGGCCTTGAGCGCTGCTATTGGTGGAGTAGGACGTGCCAATCAGCCCGATTAACAAAACCAACCAAACGAGTCGCGGGAATCTGTGCAGCATAAACACCCCTACAAAAGACTGTCGGTCTGGGGACAGTCGAGGAAGGGCGGGATGATGTCGCCGGGGGCCGAGGCGTTGATGCAGTAGCGCACGGCCAGCGTCAATGGCGTATGAACCTCCTCGATCTCGACGATATCCGGGGCAAAGACGAAGGTATCCCGAATCGAAAGCGCCCCGATCATCGTGATGAGCGTAAAGGCCTGATACTCTACCTTAAAGGTGAAAACGGTCGTGCTGCCGATCTCCAGGCCGCTGATGGTCAACTGGAGGAGTAGATCAGCCTCGATCTTCATGACCGTAATGTCTACTTTGAAGCAGGGATCTTCGTCGATGAGCGTGTCCCTATCGTCGTCGATCCCATTCACAGGGTCTTCATCAACGAAGGTGTCTCCATCCTCATCCACACCGCACGTCGCAGAATGGATGACGAAGTCCACTTGAAAACTCCCAGAAATCGGAGCCGCTTTGATAGATGAGACCGCAATGAGCACCGCGAGTAAGCATAGGCTACAACCCCAGACTAAACTCCGCATAGCCCTTCCTCCTTTTTTTGTTTCGCTTTCTTTAACGCTTTGAAGACTTCAGTGTATGTTTTTCCCCCCTAAGCTAAGAGACCCTTCATGGGTGGTCTGGCACGCTGGGGATAGCTAAGTTTTTCGCGATGGATGTTACGGAAAACATACGTCAAGGATTGACAAAAGGGTGTGTTTCTGGTATAAAAACAATAGAGGGCGGTTGGAGAACGAAACTGTAGATTCCAGGGAAGGTATCTCATGGTTTTCCTACTCTCTAAGCGCCCTCCTTGCCTTTAGTGGGCTACAAAATCAATCGCTATACCAAGGGCAAAAATCTATCCCAGCTTCCTTAGCTGGTGTTCCCCCGCTACAGTCGGTCATCATCGTCACGACCAACCATGAGCATTGCAGGAATTGGTGCAGCATAAATACTCTCTTGCTGGCTGAAAAGAGGAAAGGCACCCAATCTCTGTTCTCCGGCCCATCCAGAGACGCGTTTCTTTTCGTATTTCGTAATCTTTAAACTCTGGACCCTCCTCGCTTTGCTTATGTCAGCTCGGATCAGTCAGCGGATCGCTAGCGATCCGCTGACTGATCCCTTATCGCATACTGCTTGCTTTACTTGACAAGCAACATCTGCAGCTTTGTCTTCGCTACATCGCCATTCAGGCCGCGCACTGTGATGAGGTACAGGTAGACGCCATGCGCGACGCGTTGACCCTTCTGGTTCTGGAGCGTCCAAACGGCTGATCCGTTCCAGTTACTCTGGTAGACCGACCGTCCGCGCAGATCGAAGACCTGTACTTGCAGGTCCTTGATGTCACTACCGAGCACACGGAACTGAACCGTGTCTTTGGTCAAGAGCGCCTGAACCGCGGTGATCGTGAGTCTCACGGGCCCAGACTCATCGCGCGTGTTGCCGAACTTGATGAGTTGACCCTGATCGTTCTTGTTCCGG
>JACPZN010000068.1 GCA_016195505.1 Nitrospirota bacterium
CTTTCGTTACCTTCGTTAGAATGCTGGCTTCATTCGGGAGATCGATAATGTCGTCTTCCGACACAGTAATGAACTTGCGGTTCGGCCCCTTCGTCAACGAGATAAGAAACATACAGTTGGATGGGGTAACAGGAATCACGACCTGCACTGTTCCATCCACCCCTTTCACCACATCCAAAAACTTCTTTTTCCCCTCTTCCATCTCATCCATCTTCTTCCTTTCACACCTTTCATTGGCGGGTGGCGCGAACCTGGGAGCCCGTCCGCCCGCAGCGGGGCCCCCACACCGGGCGGGGTGCGAGGACGGATGGGCTGGTTCGCGACAGGACCCGCCTACGTCTTACCTCCACTACCCGCCAACAACTTTTCGACCTCCGCCACAATCACGTCGGCCCCGGCCAAGTCCATATTGCCGACACGCTGCCATCGGATCACCCCGTTTTGGTCGATCACATAGACGTTCGGGATGAACTTCCCCCCGCCATAGAGCTTATCCGTGGTTTTGTTGGGGTCCAACAGATAGGGATAGGTGACCTTCACTGGAAATGCGGACAGGAACTCGCCCACATCTTTCTTGGCATTGCCCGACGAATTGACCCCGACCACGGCCACACCCTTGCCCTGTGTCGATTCATACACTCTCTGCAGCGTACTGCCCTGCATCATGCAGGGATCACAGATGTGGAACAGCCCCAGGACCACGACCTTCCCCTTGTAGGAATCAAGAGATACGGTTTCACCCGTAATGGCCGTGAGTGTAAACGTCGGGGCTTTTTCTCCAACCTTAAAAAATCCCGCGGCGAGAATTAGCGGGACAAACAGCATGGGAAGGATCAGCGTACCGAGCACGAGCGTCAGCCGTCTCATAGCGACCTCCTTGATCAACCGTATGGATACGGTGCGCATCCTAACACGCTGATTTTTGATGGGGCAACTGAGCGGGCAGGAGGGAACTATTCAGAGGGAGATCCATCACGTTGGTTCAGCATATCCTCGAGCTGTTGCTTGGTATTGCCGTCGAATCGCACGAACTCGAGCCCGAACCGATCACCCTGTTTCCATCGGACGACGGCAAGAGCAATGACGATCGGCGGTCGTGCGCCGGGCGGTTGCACATGGAGACAGAGGCGCGCGCCGATGGGAAACTGAACGTGGCTCTCAATTTCACCGCCGGCGATCGTCAGATTCATCACCATCCCATGTCCTGACCCTTCGTCTCCCGTAAACAAAACAGGATAGTCGACCGCCACTCGCGATCTGGATCGAGACTGCATACCTGCTGTATCTCTCTTTTCACGACGTGGCATCTTCACCTTCCAGATTGACGTTCAGTGCGCTGATTCAAAGAGACCCAGCTGAAGTTCTTCGGCACGAGTGAAGGGAATAGGATACCGCTCGGTAAAGCACGCGTTACAGTATTGATCGGGCGTCCCGGGCGCAGATTTGAGCATGCCGTCAAGGCTAAGGTAGGCCAAACTGTCGGCCGTAATGTACTTGCGGATTTCTTCCGTTGAATGGTCGGACGCGATGAGTTCTTTCTTTGTCGGCGTGTCGATCCCGTAGAAACACGGGGAGATAATCGGCGGCGAGCTGATCCGCATGTGAACTTCCTTTGCCCCGGCCTGACGGATCATTTTGACGATCTTCCGGCTGGTCGTCCCGCGGACCAGCGAATCGTCTACGACCACCACGCGCTTGCCGTACAAGACTTCAGGAACCGCATTCAGCTTTACCTTGACGCCGAAGTGGCGAATCGACTGTTCCGGCTCGATGAAGGTCCGCCCGACATAATGATTGCGGATCAGCCCCGTCTCAAACCGAATCCCACCCCCCTCGGCATAGCCCAGCGCGGCAGGCACGCCGGAGTCCGGTACAGGGATGACGACATCGGCCGGCACCCACGATTCCTGAGCCAATTGCCGCCCCAACGCCTTGCGCGTCGCATACACGGCATTGGCGCCGAAGATTCGGCTGTCGGGCCTGGCAAAATAGACATACTCGAATACGCACATGGCCGGATTCATCTTGGGGAATGGCCGGTGGCTGTCGAGTCCTTGGTCGCTGATCACGATCAGCTCGCCAGGTTCGATTTCCCGAACATATTCCGCATCGAGCAAGTCGAAGGCGCATGTCTCGGACGCCACAATCCAACTACTATGCAAGCGCCCAATACAGAGCGGCCGCAATCCATGCGGATCGCGCGCGGCAATGAGGCCGTTGTCGGTCATCAACACAATGGAGAACGCACCGCGAACCTGGCTGAGCGCGTCGATCACCCGCGCAAGAAACGAATCGGCTTTTGAATGCGCGATCAGGTGGATGATGACTTCGCTGTCCGACGTGGATTGGAAAATCGCTCCATAGGCTTCGAGTTCATTGCGGAGAACCTGGGCATTGATGAGATTGCCGTTGTGAGCCAAGGCCAAGTTGCCGAGTGCAAAGTTCACAATCAGCGGCTGGACGTTCTTCAGATCATTGCCGCCGGCCGTGGAGTATCGATTGTGACCGATGGCCATATGGCCGGGCAGTTTGTCCAACACCGACTTGTGGTAGATATCGGCGACCAGCCCCATGCCCTTCTGCACGAAGAACTGCTCTCCGTCCCCTGCAACAATACCTGACGCCTCCTGCCCGCGATGCTGAAGCGCGTAGAGGCCGAGATAGGTGAGGTTGGCCGCCTCTTCGTGACCGAAGACGCCGAACACGGCGCATTCGTCGTGGAATTTATCCGGCGAGATGATCGGCAGTTCTTTGGTCATGACGTTGTGCGGTCTGAGCAATAGACTACGCCTGATTCAGCGTTCGTTCCAGCGAAAAGGCCCAACGGTCATACAGTGGGTCAATAGACACATCGATCACTTTTTCCGTCGAACGTTCGTCTCTCAGATACACAACCAGCCGATCGCCATTGACCGCCCCGATCACGTCAACCGGTACGCCGAAGCGCTTCGCCTGATCGAGAATCGCCTGCCGATGGACCGGCTTGGCTGAAAGAACCACCCGTGACTGGCTTTCGCCAAAGAGGATGGCGTCCTTCCTAAGCCGGCCGAGGGTCAATCTTACCACAGCACCCAGGGCACGGTCCGGCCCTGACATGCAGCTTTCAGCCAGCGCCACGGCCAACCCTCCATCCGAGCAATCGTGCGCGGACTGCACCAGCCCACTACGAATCAGCGCCAGGACACAATCATGTAACCTCTTCTCAGTCTCCACGCTCAAGAAGGGCGGCGACCCCTGCTCGCGGGCATGGACGACCTTCACATATTCCGATCCGCCCAAATCTTCACGAGACGATCCAAGCAGAATGATGTCGTCGCCTTCTTGTTTAAACCACTGTGTCATTGCCTGATCGGCCTGTTCGATCAATCCCACCATTCCCAGCATGGGCGTCGGATAAATCGACAACCCGTTGGTCTCATTGTAAAAGCTGACGTTCCCGCTCACGACGGGAATTTTGAAATGCTCGCAAGCGTCTCTGATCCCTTCGATCGCAAGCACGAACTGCCACATGATGTCGGGCCGCTCTGGATTGCCGAAGTTTAAACAATCGGTCAACCCGATCGGTTCGGCACCGGAGCACACCAAATTGCGCGCGGCTTCGGCCACGGTAATCCTGGCTCCTTCATAGGGATGCAGCAGACAGTAGCGGCTATTGCAATCGACCGTCATGGCGACGCCTTTGTTCGTGCCTTTGATCCGAACCACCGCCGCATCGGAACCGGGCCGGACCATCGTATTCGTCCGTACCATATGATCGTACTGTTCATAGACCCAACGCTTGCTCGCGATCGTCGGTGACTCCAATAGCGACAGCAACGCCGCGTTCGCATCCTTCACGTCCGGAATGGCATCGTAATTCAGATTCGTCAGCATGTCCTGATAGGCCGGCGGCTGATAGGGCCGTTCGTAGCGCGGACCATCATCGGCCAAGGATTTTGCCGGAATCTCCGCCACAACCTTGCCTTGATCCTTGACGCGCAAGATCCCGTCGCCCGTCACTTTTCCGACGACCGCCACATCCAGATCCCATTTCTGACAGATCTTGATGCACTCTTTTTCTTTGCCGGCCTTTGCCACCATGAGCATGCGCTCTTGCGATTCCGACAGCATCAATTCATACGGCGTCATATTGGCCTCTCGGCGCGGCACATCCGTGAGGTCAAGCTCGATGCCGTTTCCCGCGCGCGAGGCCATTTCGCAAGACGAACTTGTCAGCCCCGCCGCTCCCATGTCTTGAATGCCGACAAGGAGATCACTCTCCATCAGTTCGAGACAGGCCTCCAACAGAAGCTTTTCGGTAAACGGATCGCCGACCTGCACCGTCGGACGCTTCTGCTCCGATTGATCATCGAAGGAATCCGAGGCCATCGTTGCGCCGTGAATCCCATCGCGGCCCGTCTTCGAGCCGAAATAGATCACAGGATTGCCGACACCGGCAGCCGTTCCACGGAAAATCTTGTCTTTGTGGGCGATGCCCAGGCAGAACACGTTGACCAACGGATTGAGCGCATAGATGTCGTTAAAAACGATCTCACCGCCTACCGTCGGCACCCCCATGCAGTTGCCGTATCCCGCGATGCCGGCCACGACACCCTTCATGAGATGGCGATTCTTCGCTGTCTCCAGCCCGCCGAACCTCAGTGAGTCGAGCAGCACAATCGGCCTAGCACCCATCGTAAAGATGTCGCGCAGAATCCCCCCCACCCCCGTCGCCGCCCCTTGATAGGGCTCGATGAACGACGGGTGGTTATGGGATTCCATCTTGAAGACCACACAAAGCCCATCGCCGATATCCACCGCGCCTGCATTCTCACCGGGCCCCTGCACCACACGAGGTCCCGTTGTCGGCAGCTTCTTCAAGTGGACACGCGAACTCTTGTAGGAGCAATGCTCCGACCACATGACGGAGAACATGCCGAGCTCGGTGAAATTCGGCTCGCGCCCCAAAATCCCAACGATCTTCTTATACTCGTCGTCCGTCAGATTGTGCTGGGCGATAAGATCTTTGCTGATTAGGGGCGTGCTCGCATTCATAATGTCCTACACATCACACTGACTTCGTTTGCTCCTGAGAATCCTGGCCTGCTCTGGGGGGATATCGACAAAATCCCGCTACCCGGCCGTTCCTGTGGCCTGTTTCTTCGCCAGTGAGCCCAGATGTCGATAGTCTCTCTCTATCATCTCTCCGTCACGGCACCCGCTCTCACCTCAGTCCACTTCGACTGTGACCGCCGCTTCGGCAGCCAGCACGTTGTGATCGTGGTTCGCCGCGACGACCTTGATCTCGTGTTTGCCGCGAGTCAGCCCCTTGACGACTCCGGAAAACCCCTTCTGGTACTCGCCATCCACGTAACAATGGACGTGCGTTGCTTGCACGCCCTTCCCCAGCTCGTATCGCACCTCCACGGAATCCCCTTTGATGATTGCGCCTTGCTCAGGACTCACGATCTTGATCTGCCGTTCCGGACCACCCCCGGCCCACCCGCCCCCGCCGGTGCCCAATGCCAAGATCCCGATCGCCATCATGACCGCAAATACACGAACCATCACCAACCTCCATAATTAACTATTGAAGCGATATGTAACCCCTACCGACTGATTCCTACTATGAGACGATCCTTCCCTACCTTCGTCCCTACCACCATCGACGCCAGAATCAACCGCCCATCTTCATTGCCTAACATCGATTCTGCACAACGTTCAGGATGGGGCATCATGCCCAACACATTGCCTTCGGCGTTGCGAATGCCGGCGATGTTGTCGAGCGAACCATTTGGATTCGCTTCCGATATCACCTCGCCGTCAGCCGTGCAGTAACGAAAGACCACC